>NZ_JBEXGT010000008.1:0-96232 GCF_040607475.1 Sphaerisporangium sp. NPDC005288
GCCGATCTGCTCGGACATGGCCACGCTGCGGTGCTTGCCGCCGGTGCAACCGACGGCCAGGGTGGCATACCCCTTGCCCTCGCGGACATAGCCGGGCGCCGCCCTGGTCGCCGGCGCAGGCGGGCGCGAGTGCCAGGGCCAGGCAGGCCACCGCGAGCGGCCATCGGAGCGTTGTCCCCATGGGACGGCATGCTCGCAGGAAGCCCCCTGGCCACGCCACCGTCGCCACGCGTGCCGCCCGGCGTGGCGTGCCGCTCGGTCCGGCGGCTCCCGCGTGACGGCTCGCGGGGGTGGCCGCCCAGGCTGGGGGCGTGGGCGGTCAGAGGGTGGGGTCGAGCCGGCGGGCGACGTCCTGGTACACCCCGAGCAGCAGGTCCCAGAACCGGGGGACGTCCAGGCCGGTGCCCACCAGCGCGTTGGGCACGCGGTCGCCGAGGTCGAAGTGCGTGACGGTCATCCCCGAGGTGTACCGGCCGGCCGTCTCCACCTGCACCAGCGCGGGCACCACGTCGACCAGCGTGGGGTCGATCAGGTAGGCGATCGCGCACGCGTCGTGGATGGCCGGCCCTTCCTCGGCGGTGACCATGCCGTAGAACTCCACGCACGGCACCAGCAGGTCGGCGCCGAGCCGGCCCATCGCGCGCATGCGGTCGACGACCTCGCCGACGGCGAGCGCCCGCCGGCTCACGTCCAGCCCGATCATGGTGACCGTCCAGCCGGCGTCGAACACGATGGCCGCGGCCTCGGGGTCGGCGGCGATGTTGAACTCGGCGGCGGGGGAGAAGTTGCCCCGGGTGGAGGAGCCGCCGAGGATGGCGAACTCGCGGGCCCATTCGACGATCCTCGGCTCGCGCAGCAGGGCCAGCGCCACGTTGGTCAGCGGGCCGATCGCGACCAGCGTGACCTCGCCCGGCGCGGCCCGCAGGGTGTCGATGATGAAGTCGGCGGCGTGCCCGTCGTCGGCGGGGAGCGTCGCCTCGGGCAGGACGGCTCCGCCGAGTCCGTGCTCGCCGTGGACGGACGCCGCGTCCACCGGGGTGCGCAGCAGGGCGCCGGCGCTGCCGGGGACGACCGGGACGCCGGGGAAGCCGAGGAACTCGCGCAGCCGCAGCGCGTTGCCGGTCGTGTGGCCCAGGTCGACGTTGCCCCCGACCGTGGTGATCCCCAGGATCGAGAGCGCGGGGCTGCCGTGCGCGAGCGTGATCGCCAGGGCGTCGTCGATCCCCGGGTCGCAGTCGATGATGATCTTCTTGGGCGCCACATCTGTAGCTTGGACGACGCACGACAATTCCGGCAAATTTCCGTACCTCGGCCGGTGGCCGGTCACCGTCTCCGGGTCCGCGTGCGGACCGCCTGGAATGTGTACGGCTCGCGCGGGGCGTGGTCGCGCGAGCCGTACGGTCTGGGGTCAGCGCCGGATGACGTGCAGGACGCTGGCGATGCGCTCCGCCGCCGTGACGATGTCGGAGGCGTGGCCGATGCGGCCGGCCCACGACAGCCAGAACCACCACTCGCCGTCGGCCGCGTTGGCGGCCAGGACGTCCTCGGTGACGGCCGGGGCCATGGGGTTGATCACGCGCAGGCGCGGATACAGGCCGGTGCGGGCCGTCAGGCGCACCTGGAACGCGTGCGCTTCGAGCTGCGCGGCGAGTCGCTCCAGGTGGTCGAGTGCCTCAGCCGAATGAACGCTCGGTTCTGCGGTTCTCATCTTTGGTCTCCAGCGGGGACATCGGTGACCGGATGGGGACCAGACTGAACCCGGCCGCTCCTACCGGCAATCGGAGCAAATCCACTGATAAGTGGAATACCGTCGATCGGACCGGAGGTTTACGTGGAAACCACGCGGATGCCCAGGCATCAGTCCCATAACGCTGTGGGCTAATAGGTGCCGGCTGGTTAACATCGGGGAAACATCCGTAAGGCCGAACACTCCAGTGGCGGAGGGCGAGAGATGGCCCGTGGAGAACACTCCCCGGCGTGTGCGCGACGCTGGCGTGAGCAGGCCGTGTCCCGCCAGTGGACCCTGTGGCAGACCGCCCAGGCCATCAACGGCTGCTGCGGGGTCAGCCTGCTCAAGGCCCACCGCCTCGCGCGCGGCTGGTCCGCCCGGCAGGCCATCGAAGAGCTCGAACGGCTCTGCGAGGCCCACTCCCTCGGGCTGCCGCGCGCCAGCATCGACCTGCTGAACGCCTGGGAGAACAACCGCGCCCGCCCCCGGCCGCAGACCATCGACCAGATCGCGCGCCTGTACTCCGCCAACGCCGTGCGCCTCGGCCTGGCCGCCGACTACTGCGACGACGGCGAGGGGCCGAACGTCGTGGTCGTCGCCGCCGGCCACACCATCCCGGCCCCCGCGCTCCCCGTCGAGGACGCCGCCCAGCCCCGGCCGCGCCCGGCGCCCGCCGACCTGGACGACGAGGCCGAACGCCGCGCCCTGTTCCACCACGCGCTGCTCAGCTCCGGTCTGCCGCTCAACGGCCGCCTGCTCGCCGAGGTCGAGCGCACCCGCCAGGACGTGGACCGCACGCTCGCCGCCGCCACCGTCAGCGAGGACCAGCTCGACCGGCTCGACGAGCAGGTCCTGCGCTACCGCCGCGAGTACATCAAGAGCGCGCCGCTGCCGATGCTGTACCGCCTGATGCTGGAGATCGCCGACGTCCGCAGGCTGGTCTCGGCCCGGCAGCCCGCCGCCACCCAGCGCCGCCTGCTGAACGCCACCACGATGCTCGCGCTGCTGTCGGCCGACGCGCTCATGAAGCTCGGCGACACCCGTCAGGCCCACGCCTGGTACGGCACCGCGCGGGCCGCCTCCGACGACATGGGCGAGGTCCGGCTGCGCGCGCTCGTGCGCGCCCAGGAGGCCATGCTGCCCTACTACTACGGCGACCTCACCGAGACCGTGCGGCTGGCCCGCGAGGCGCGGATGCTGGCCGGGAGCGCTCCAAGCTCGCCCGCGGCCCTGGGCGCCGCGGCCGAGGCGCGGGCGCTGGCCCGCATGGGCGAGCACCAGGCCGCCCGCGTCGCGCTGGCCGAGGCCGAGCGCATCTTCTCGCGGATGCCCCGCGAGGGCGCCGACCACCTGGCCTTCCGCTTCTCCGAGCGGCGGCTGCAGTTCTACCGCATGGGCACGCTGATCGAGCTCGGCGAGGCCGAGCAGGTGCAAGAGTGGATCTCCCGGTCCGCGAGCCCGTACACCATCGACCCCGTGCTCGTGCTGCTCGACCAGGCGGGCCACGTGGCGCGCGAGGGCGACTACGACCAGGCGTGCCGGCTGGCCGAGCAGGCCCTGACCCAGGTGCCGCCCGAGCACCGCACCTCCATCGTGGTCACCCGGGCCCGCGCCCTGCTGGCGATCATCCCGAGGGCCCAGCGCCGCACCCCCGCCGCGCGACATCTCCATGATCTGCTCGCGGAAGCCGGCCCGCAGCTCGCGCTGGAGCGGCCATGAACATGCTGGCGGACGAGGCCGCGGCGATCCTGGGGGAGGTGTGCGAGAGCGTCGGCCTCGACGCAAGGGACGCGCAGCTGCTCCGGGTGCGCAGCAACGCCGTGTTCAAGCTCCGCGACGAGATCGTGGTGCGCATCGCCACCGCGCCGGACGCCATGACACGGCTGCCCGTCGTGCTCGCCGTCGCCCGGTGGCTGGCCGACCAGGGCTTCCCCACGGTGCGCCCGGCCGACGAGCTGTGCGACCAGCCGCTGGTGTACGACGGGCGGGTGGTCACCTTCTGGCACTACGTGCCGGCGAGCGGAAGACCGACGACCACCCAGCTCGGCGACATCCTGCGCAGCCTCCACCTGCTGCCTGTGCCGCCGTTCCCGCTGAAGCGGCTCGCCGACCCGCTGGCGGAGGTGCGCGAGTCCGTCGAGCACCGCAAGGAGGTGCTGACCCCCGGCCAGCGCGCCTGGCTGCGCGACCGGGTGGCCGAGCTCACCTCGCGCTGGGCCGACCTCGGCACCGAGGGGCCTCCCGTGCTGCTGCACGGCGACGCCTGGATCGACAACCTGCTGCGCTGTCAGGACGGCCACGCCGTGCTGTGCGACTGGGACGGGGTCGCCGTCGGCCCCCGCGAGTGGGACCTCGTGCACACCTACCACGGGCAGCGCCGCTTCGGCCTGACGGCCGCGCAGGTCGACGACTTCGCCGGCGCCTACGGCTTCGACCTGCGCGCCTGGCACGGCTACCCGACCCTCATGGAGGTCAGGGACATGTACGCGGTGGGCATCCACATCCGCAACGCCACCCGCGACCCGTTCTCCCGCAAGGAGCTGCCGCGCCGGCTCGACTCGCTCACCCGTGGTGACGGACAGGCCCGCTGGTACCTCGCCGAGCCGGCGTGAGCCACCTCACGCGGAGCTCATGATTTCTTTGCCCGGGACACGAGTGATGCGTTTGTGATTCCGGGGGCGGGCGGGTACTGTCGGCGATGTTGCAGTCGTAGTTTCCTCGCACGTCTTTTTTGAAAGCGCCCGCGGGAAGTTCCTGGCAGCGGTCGTTCTTGCTTCTTCAGCGGTTTCGTGGATGCAGCAGGGTATGGTCCGCTACGCAGCCCCGTGCCGCCGACCCGGCGGACCGGTGAAGCCCTAACAGGGAGAAGCAGAGTTGTCTGAAGGTACCGTCAAGTGG
This sequence comes from Sphaerisporangium sp. NPDC005288, assembly GCF_040607475.1. Taxonomy (NCBI): domain Bacteria; kingdom Bacillati; phylum Actinomycetota; class Actinomycetes; order Streptosporangiales; family Streptosporangiaceae; genus Sphaerisporangium; species Sphaerisporangium sp. NPDC005288. Next base: position 4,628 of record NZ_JBEXGT010000008.1, read on the forward strand.
TTCAACGCCGAAAAGGGCTTTGGCTTCATCGCCCCGGACGACGGTAGTGCCGACGTGTTCGTGCACTACTCGGCGATCACCTCCGGGGGCTACCGCAGCCTGGACGAGAACCAGCGCGTCACCTATGTGACCGTCCAGGGGGCGAAGGGTCCCCAGGCGGAGCAGGTCACCGTCATCTGACGCGACGTCTCCTCCGGGCCCGTACCGCCTCGCGGTGCGGGCCCTCAGATTTCTCCGGGTAAGGCCACCCCGTCTCCGCCGCCCGATACTTTGCCCCTTCTTGGGGTAGAGGCGGCCGGGTGAGACTGACTTATACCTCAGACCTGTGGTGGAAGAACGCGGTCGTCTATTGCCTGGACGTCGAGACCTTCGCCGACGGCAACGGCGACGGCGTCGGCGACTTCCGGGGCGCCGTGCAGCACATCGATCACCTCGAACGGCTCGGTGTGACCTGCATCTGGCTGATGCCGTTCTTCCCGACCCCCGACCGCGACGACGGGTACGACATCACCGACTTCTACAGCGTGGATCCGCGGCTGGGCACGCTGGGGGAGTTCGTCGAGTTCATGCGGGTGGCGCGCGACCGCGGCATCCGGGTGATCGCCGACCTGGTCGTCAACCACACCTCCGACGAGCATCCCTGGTTCAAGGACGCGAGGTCCAGCCGGGACTCCCCCCACCGCGACTGGTACATCTGGTCCGACACCCCCGAGCCGGACGACCCCAAGAGCGTGGTGTTCCCCGACGCCGAGGACTCCCTGTGGCAGTACGACGAGGGCAGCGGCCAGTACTACTACCACCGCTTCTACCGGTTCCAGCCCGACCTCAACGTCGCCAATCCCGAGGTGCGCGACGAGATCGCCCGCATCCTGGGCTTCTGGATGGAGCTCGGCCTGTCGGGGTTCCGCGTCGACGCCGTGCCCTTCCTCGTCGAGGACGTCGGCAAGAAGGAGGAGGCCGACGAGGAGCCCTCCGGCGAGAATGGCGCCAAGGCGGGCCAGGACGGCGGTGAGACGGGCAAGGCGGTGGACCACAAGGCCAAGGACGCCGGGCTGCCCGACGTGCACGAGTTCCTGCGCGACATGCGGGCGTTCATGAACCGCAGGGACGGCAGCGCCATGCTCCTCGGCGAGGTCAACCTCGAGTACCCCGACCTGCGCAAGTTCTTCGGCAACGACCTCGGCGACGAGGTCACCATGTGCTTCGACTTCATCGGCATGCAGCGCATGTACCTCTCGCTCGCGCGCGGCGACTCCCGCCCGCTCGCCGACGCGCTGCGGCAGCGCCCCGCCCCGCCCAAGGACTGCCAGTGGGCCTCGTTCGTCCGCAACCACGACGAGCTGACGCTGGACAAGCTGAGCGAGGCCGAGCGCAAGGAGGTCTTCGAGGCCTTCGGCCCGGACAAGGACATGCAGCTGTTCGGCCGCGGCCTGCGCCGCCGCCTGCCCTCCATGCTCGGCGGCGACCTGCGCAAGATCAAAATGGTGTACAGCCTGCTGTTCTCGCTGCCGGGCACCCCCGTGCTGTTCTACGGCGAGGAGATCGGCATGGCCGAGAACCTCGCGGTCAAGGGCCGGGAGGCGGTGCGGACGCCGATGCAGTGGACGCCGCACGAGAACGGCGGGTTCTCCACCGCCGACCCCGAGAACTTCCGCAACCCGATGGTGCAGGGCGAGTTCGGGCCCGAGCACGTCAACGTGAGCGCCCAGCGGCGCGACCCCGACTCGCTGCTGATGTGGATCACCAAGCTCATCGAGCAGTACCGGGGCTGTCCCGAGCTGGCCTGGGGACGGTACGAGGTGCTGGAGACCGGCGCGCCGGCCGTGCTGGCCAACCGTTCCGACATCGACGGCGAGACGGTCCTCGCCGTGCACAACTTCGCCGACGAGACGGTCTCCTGCGAGCTCACCCTCGACGGCCTCGACGAGGGCAAGGTGCTGACGGACCTGCTCATCGACGGCACCGTCGAGATCGGCCCGGGCGGGCGGGTGTCGCTGGAGCTGGAGCCCTACGGCACCCGCTGGATGCGCGCGTCGGAGCCCGAGCTGGCCCCCGCCGACGCGGGCGACATCGCCGATTCCGAGGCCCGTCAGAAGGCCTGACGCAAGGCCCGGGGCCGGGGGACGGGTCAGGGGCGCCGCCGCTGGTGGCGGGCGCGAACCCCGAAGCCCGGCCCCGGCGCCGGACCCGTCCCGCCCCTGGTGGAGTAGGGGTCGGCTCGGGGATGCCCCAGGGCTCGCTCCGGCCGATCTCCGATGCCCGCGCGGCGCGCCGGAGGCGACAGTCGAGGGCATGACGACCTCTCCCTTGACCGCCGGCGGGTTCGCGGCCCTCGCCAACGGCGCCGTCGCGATGATGGCGCTGCACCTGACCTCCGGCCTCGACCCGCTGCACGGCATGATCAGCGAGTACGCCTTCCACCCCCACGGGTGGCTGCTGGGGACCTCGCTGACCTTCTTCGCCCTCGGGGCGGCGATGCTGGCCGTGGAGATGTCCCGGCGCGGGACCGGCCGGGCGACGGTGGCGCTGCTGGGCGTGTGGAGCACGTGCATGCTGATGATCGCCGCGTTCCCCACGGACCGGCCGGGGATGTCGCTGTCGATGTCCGGGGGCATCCACCGCTATGCCGCGTTCGCCGCGTTCGTCAGCATGCCCGTGGCGGGCCTGGCCATCGCGGCGCGCGGCGGCCGGCACGCGGCGGCGTTACGCGGCCTGAGCCTGGCCGCCGCGGGCTTCCTCATCCTGGTCCTGGTGCCGTACGTGGTGCGCATGTTCGGCATGGACCCCGGGGCCGTCCCGGCCGGGCTGACCCAGCGGCTCGTCGTGGTGACCGAGGTCGTCGTCCTGGTGCTGATCGGACTGTCGGCCGCGGTCGGCCGCGACGGCGCCCGGGCCCGCGCCCGGGTGACGGCGCGCCTCGACGGAGCCGGGCCGCGCGTCCGCCCCGCCGCGGCGGCCTGAACGCCCCGTGAGAGCGCGGACGGGATCAGATGAGGCCGAGCTCCCGCACGGCGTCGCGCTCCTCGCCGAGCTCGCGCACCGAGGCGTCGATGCGCTCGCGGGAGAACGGGTTGACGGGCAGACCCTGGACGATCTCCCAGCGGCCGCCGCGGGAGACGGCGGGGAAGGAGGAGATGAGGCCCTCAGGGACGCCGTAGGAGCCGTCGGAGGGCAGGGCCGCGGAGGTCCAGTCGCCCTCGGCGGTGCCGTTCACCCAGTCGTGCACGTGGTCGATCGCCGCGTTCGCCGCCGAGGCCGCCGAGGACGCGCCCCGCGCCTCGATGATGGCCGCGCCGCGCTTGGCGACCGTGGGGATGAAGGTGTCGCGCAGCCAGCCCTCGTCCACCTGCTCGGCGGCGATCTTGCCGTTGACCTCGGCGTTGTAGAGGTCGGGGTACTGGGTGGCGGAGTGGTTGCCCCAGATCGTCATCTTGGTGATGGCCGTCACCGGGACGTCGAGCTTGGCGGCGAGCTGCGACAGCGCCCGGTTGTGGTCCAGGCGGGTCATCGCGGTGAACCGCTCGGCGGGGACGTCCGGCGCGTGCGAGCGGGCGATCAGCGCGTTGGTGTTGGCCGGGTTGCCGACGACCAGGACGCGGATGTCGTCGGCCGCGTGGTCGTTGATGGCCTTGCCCTGCGGGCCGAAGATGCCGCCGTTGGCCTGGAGCAGGTCGCCGCGCTCCATGCCCGCGGTGCGGGGGCGGGCGCCCACCAGCAGCGCGACGTTGGTCCCCTCGAAGGCGCGGCCGGCGTCGTCGCTGATGTCGATGCCCCGGAGCAGCGGGAAGGCGCAGTCGTCGAGCTCCATGGCGGTGCCCTCGGCGGCCTTGACGGCCTGCGGGATCTCCAGCAGGCTCAGCCGCACCGGCACATCAGGGCCGAGCAGATGACCCGAGGCGATGCGGAACAGCAGCGCGTAGCCGATCTGGCCTGCGGCGCCGGTGACGGTGACCTTGACTGGAGCCTGCGTCATGACGTTCCCCTAGGTGGGCTGTTGACGTTTTCCGAACAGCCGAAAGATTATCCGTTCGAACAGGCCCCTCAGGAACGCAGGTCCCCTCCCGGCGCGCATCCGCATCCCCCGGCGTGTCCGTTGACGCCGGAGGCGCGGCGTCCTACGGTACGGGCACCTCTGCCGCCGGTGTCACCCCTGGAGGTCCCATGCCGGTCGTCGAAACCGTACGCGGTCCGGTGGACGTGGGCGTCCTCGGCCAGACGCTGATGCACGAGCACGTCTTCGTCGTCGACCCCGGCCACCTCGCCGACCAGGGCGAGGACGGCTGGTGGGACGAGGAGTACCGCGTCGCCGACGCCGTCGAGAAGCTGCGGGCCCTGGTCGCCAGGGGCGTCACCACCATCGTGGACCCGACGGTGTGGGGGATCGGCCGGTACATCCCGCGCATCCAGCGGGTGGCCGCCGAGGTGCCCGAGCTGAACATCATCGTGGCCACCGGCCTCTACAGCTACATGGACGTCCCCTTCCACTACGCCCACCGCGGCCCCGGGACGGTGGTCGACATCCCCGAGCCGATGGTCGACGACTTCGTCAAGGACATCACCGAGGGCATCGCCGGCACCGGGGTGAAGGCCGCGTTCCTCAAGTGCGCGATCGACCATTACGGCATGACCGCGGGCGTCGAGCGCATCTGCCGCGCGGTGGCCCGGACACACGTGCGCACCGGGGTGCCGATCACGGTCCACACCAACCCCTCCACCCGGTCGGGCCTGGCCGTGGTGGACCTGTTCACCAAGGAGGGCGTCGACCTCACCAAGGTCGTGCTCGGCCACTCCGGCGACAGCAACGACCTGGACCACCTCATGGCCCTGGCCGACACGGGCGCGACGCTGGGAATGGACCGCTTCGGGCTCGACCTGTACAACCCCACCGAGGCGCGGGTGGACACCATCGTGAGCCTGTGCGCCCGCGGTTACGCCGACCGCTTGGTGCTCAGCCACGACGCCGCCTGCTTCTACGACTACTTCGGCCACATGTGGGACGCCGTGCCGCAGATCGCGCCGAACTGGAACTACGGCCACATCCACCAGGACGTCCTCCCGGCGCTGCGCGAGAAGGGCGTCACCGACGCCCAGATCGAGCAGATGCTGGTGGACAACCCCCGGCGGTACTTCTCCTGAAGCGGTGACGCTCCCGGGAGGCTTTCCCCGGGGCGGCGACGCTCCCTCGGGAGGCATCTCTTGAGGCGGTGACGCCCCGGGAGGCATCTCCTGAGGCGGTGACGCCCCGGGAGGCATCTCCTGAGGCGATGGCGCCCCCGGAAGGCCGGCCGCGGCCTTCCGGGGAGACGCGCCCGGCTTACTTCAGGCCCTTGTCCAGACCGGCCTTGCGCAGGGCCTCGGCCAGGGCGCCGCCCGCCGGGGCGCCGCGGTCCTGCCCGCCACGGCCGCCGCCGCGCCGGCCGTCCCCGCCGCCCCTGCCCTGCCCCTGCCCGCCCCTGCGGTCGCGGCCGCCCGCGCCGCCCTGGCCGCCCTGGCCGCCCTGGCCGTCCTGGCCGCCGCGTCCCTGCGCCTGGCCGCCTCTGCCCTGTCCCTGGGCCGCGTTCTTGCCCGCGGCCTCGTCGTCCAGGCGGAGCGTCAGCGAGATGCGCTTGCGCGGGATGTCCACGTCCAGGACCTTCACCCGGACGATGTCGCCCGGCTTGACCACCTCGCGCGGGTCCTTGACGAACGTCCGCGACATCGCCGACACGTGGACCAGGCCGTCCTGGTGCACGCCGACGTCCACGAACGCGCCGAAGGCGGCGACGTTGGTGACGACGCCCTCCAGCAGCATGCCGGGCTCCAGGTCGGAGATCTTCTCCACGCCCTCCTTGAACGTCGCCGCGCGGAAGGCGGGCCGCGGGTCGCGCCCGGGCTTCTCCAGTTCCTTGAGGATGTCGGTGACCGTCGGCAGGCCGAAGGTGTCGTCGGCGAACTGGTCGGGCCGCAGCTTGCGCAGCACCGCGGTGTCGCCGATCAGCGTCCTGATGTCGCCGCTGGTGGCGTCCAGGATGCGCCGCACCACCGGGTATGACTCCGGGTGGACGCTGGAGGCGTCCAGCGGGTCGTCGCCGCCGGGGATGCGCAGGAAGCCGGCGCACTGCTCGAAGGCCTTGGGCCCGAGCCGGGGCACCTCCTTCAGCGCGCGGCGGGAGCGGAACGGCCCGTTGGCGTCCCGGTGCTGCACGATGTTCTCGGCCAGGCCCGAGCCGATGCCGGACACGCGGGTCAGCAGCGGCGCCGAGGCGGTGTTGACGTCCACGCCGACGGCGTTCACGCAGTCTTCCACCACCGCGTCCAGCGAGCGCGAGAGCTTGGTCTCCGCCAGGTCGTGCTGGTACTGGCCGACGCCGATCGACTTGGGGTCGATCTTGACCAGTTCGGCGAGCGGGTCCTGCAGCCGGCGGGCGATGGAGACGGCGCCGCGCAGCGACACGTCCAGCCCGGGAAGCTCCTGGGAGGCGTAGGCGGAGGCGGAGTAGACCGAGGCCCCGGCCTCCGACACGACGATCTTGGTGACCTTCAGGTCGGGATGCCGCTTGATCAGGTCGCCGGCGAGCTTGTCGGTCTCGCGGGAGGCCGTGCCGTTGCCGATGGCGATCAGCTCGACGCGGTGCTCGCGGGCCAGCCGCTCGAGGACGGCGATCGACTCGTCCCAGCGGCGGCGCGGCTCGTGCGGGTAGATCGTCTCGGTGGCGACCACCTTGCCGGTGGCGTCCACGACGGCGACCTTCACGCCGGTGCGCAGGCCGGGGTCCAGGCCCATGGTCGGGCGGGTGCCGGCGGGCGCGGCGAGCAGCAGGTCGCGCAGGTTGGTGGCGAAGACGCGGACGGCCTCCTCCTCGGCCGCCTGCCACAGGCGCATGCGCAGGTCGATGCCCAGGTGCACCAGCACGCGCGTGCGCCAGGCCCAGCGGACGGTGTCCATCAGCCACCGGTCGGCCGGCCTGCCGCGGTCGGCGACGCCGAAGTGGCGGGCGATGCGCGTCTCGTAGCCGCTCGGGCCGTCCTCGGCGGGCGCCTCCTCGGGCTCCAGCGTGAGGCCGAGCACCTCTTCCTTCTCGCCGCGGAACATGGCCAGCACGCGGTGGGAGGGCAGCTTGGTGAACGGTTCGGCGAAGTCGAAGTAATCGGAGAACTTGGCGCCGGCCTCCTGCTTGTCCTCCCTGACCCGGGAGACCAGGCGGCCCTGCGACCACATCTGCTCGCGCAGCGCGCCGATCAGGTCGGCGTCCTCGGCGAACCGCTCGACCAGGATGGCCCGCGCGCCCTCCAGCGCGGCGGCGGCGTCCGCGACGCCCTTCTCGGCGTCCACGAACGCCGCGGCGGCGGTCTGCGGGTCGCGCGAGGGGTCGCCGAGCAGTTCCTCCGCCAGTGGCTCCAGCCCCGCCTCACGGGCGATCATCGCCTTGGTGCGCCGCTTGGGCTTGTAGGGCAGGTAGATGTCCTCCAGGCGCGCCTTGGAGTCGGCCGCCATGATCTGCGCTTCGAGGGCGTCGTCGAGCTTGCCCTGGGAGCGGACGGACTCGAGGATCGCGGTGCGCCGCTCCTCCAGCTCGCGCAGGTAGCGCAACCGCTCTTCGAGCGCGCGCAGCTGCGCGTCGTCGAGCATCTCGGTCGCCTCTTTGCGGTAGCGGGCGATGAACGGCACGGTGGCGCCGCCGTCGAGCAGCTCGACCGCCGCCTGCACCTGCCGCTCGCGCACGCCGAGCTCTTCGGCGATCTTCTGATGGATGGAGATCGTCACGATCCTGGTCCGCCTTCGCTTCTGAGGTCCGGGGAAGATTGTGCATGCTCGCCACCCCGATTGTCGCGCCGTCACGCCCTGCCCGGGCGGCCGGCCGCGCGTACGGGCGCCCGAGACCGGGCCGACCTGCGGGACGTTACCGCAGGCCCCTGGACCTGCGAGACTTGGAGCGCGGCACCCGGGCACCGCGGCGTCCCCCGGCCCGGCGCCGTGCTCAGCGCCGCGGCGAGCCCGCGGTTCGGGCAAGCCGCAGGAACCGGAGGTCGGCGTGAAAACCCTTCTACTGCTCGTCGGACTGATCATCATCGTCAGCTGTGTGCTGATGCTGGCCCGCACCTACGTGGCCGACCGCGCGCGGCAGATCCCCGCCGCCGACCACCCCAAGGAGATCCTCAAGCGGCGCTACGCGGCGGGCGAGATCGACGAGGAGGAGTATCTGCGTCGGATGTCGGGCCTGTCGCAGGACTGGTAGCGCCCGCGCCGCGCCGGCGCAGGGCCTCGTAGCCCACCAGGTCGTCGGGCGCGGCGTCGGGGACCTCGGCGTCGAACCGGGCCAGGGTCCTCACCCGCGACGCCCCGGCGACCAGAGCGGCCATGGCGAGGGCGAAGACGACGTACATCAGTCCGACGCCGCGCCCCTCGCCCACCCCGATCACGGCGCCCACGCTCCCCGCGAGCGGCCCGCCGGGGGCGAGCAGCGGGTCGAACACCTGGCTCCCGTACGGCGCGACCAGCCCGAACCCGATCGGCAGCGTGGACCAGGCGATGAGGGTGTTGAGCGCGAACACCCGGCCGTGGAAGCGCTGCGGCACCTTGACCTGCACGATCGTGGCGTAGATGCCGTTGACGACGGTCAGCGACAGGGCCATGCCGAACGCCCCGGCGGCGATCGTCAGCAGGTCCGGCCGCAGGCCGGTGACCAGGCAGAACGCCGCGAGCGCGAGCGTGCACGCCATCATGCCGGCAAGGCGCCGCCGCCGGGGGCCGCCCCAGACGGTCATGGCGAACCCGCCGGCCAGCACGCCGGCCCCGGAGACGAACGCGATATTGCCCGCGTCGGTCAGCGTGCCGAACGACAGCACCAGCGGCGAGATCAGCAGGAACAGCGGGGACAGGAAGATGTTGAGCGCGGCGAAGAACAGCAGCATGGCCCTGATCGAGGGGGTGCCCCAGCTGTACCGGAACCCGTTGGCGATCTCCGCCAGGACGGGTTCCTTGCGCCGCCAGGCCATGCTCGCGGGGAACCGGGTGAACAGCAGGACGGCGACGGCGAAGGCGTAGCTGGCGATGTCGATGACCACGATGCCGCCGAGGCCGATCGAGGCCATCAGCCCCACCGCGACCAGCGGGACGACCAACTGCGTCACGCCGTTGGCCATCTGCGCGACCCCGTTGGCATGGCCGAGATAGTGCTTGGGCACCAACTGCGGGATGGAGGACCCGTACGCCAGGCGCTGGAACTGCAGCGCGACCGACAGGGCCACGATCAGCACATAGATGTGCCAGGTCGCGAGGTTGCCGGTCCACAGTAGGACGCCGAGCAGCGTCTGGACGCCGCCGGCCGCGATGTCGCCCGCCAGCATGACCCGCCGCCGGTCCGACCGGTCGACGATCGCGCCGGCCAGGGGGGCGACGAGCATGCCCGGCACCAGGCCGAGCACCGCGAACAGCGCGAAACGCACGAGCGAGCCGGTCTGCAGGTAGACCCAGATGGGGATGGCGAACTCGGTGAGCGCCGAGCCGGTCATCGACACCATCTGGCTCGCGGCCACGGTGACGAAGCGCTTCATGCTCGGCCGCGGGCCGCTCGCCGTCACCGGCCGTGCGGAGCGCGAGACGTCGTGCAGCCACCAGCCGGCCTCGCCGGCCTCGCCGGGCCCGCGCCCCTCCCGACCGGAGGGCCGCGCGGCGTCCAGGGTCCGGTGGACGCCGGTGACGATGTCGGCCAGCTCCTGCGCCCGGTATTTCAGGAAAAAGTGCCCGGCCTCGGCCAGCACCACGACCGCCGAGGTGTCGGCGACGAAATGCCACTCGCGGAAGCGTTCCTGGTAGTACTCGGTGCTCGGGTCGCGCTCGCCCGCGATGGTGACGACGGGCGCGCGCAGCCGGTCGACGCCCTCGGCGAGCAGGCGCGTGTAGTGCGCCTCGGCCTCCTCCGAGTCCGCGCGCATGTTGCGGATGATGTGCCTGACCTGCCGCGGGTCCAGGTCGCCGAGCTCCAGGCCCCAGGAGATGAGCCAGTTGGTGTACTCCTGGTCCGAGCGCAGGAACTCCATCCGGGCGATCTTCGACAGGGCCTCCATCACGCGGTTGCCCGGCCGGGCGAAGGGGAACATCGCGCCGATGTGGACGACCTCCAGCTCGCGTCCCGCGGCCTCCAGCCGCCGCGCGATCTCCACGGTCAGCGCCGACCCGACGCCGCAGTGACCGTAGAGCGCGAGCGGCCCGTCGACCTTCGCGAGAATCTCGGCCACGCAGGCCGAGGCCAAGGTGTCGAAGGGCAGCCGCTCCTCCTCGACGCCGAGATCGTGACCGGGGATGGCGACCGAGAACAGCCGGTGCCCCTCCGGCAGCGCGTCGGCCAAGGGCTGGTAGACCACCGCGCTCCCCCCGCCGTAGGGGACGCACACGTGCGACAGCACGCGCCGCTCGGCCGGGACGGGCCGCGTCAGCTCGTACAGCAGCCCCCGCGGGCCGCGCTCCGCGGCCGGGGTGTCCACCAGCGCGGCCAGCTCGCGCACCGTCGGGTTCTGGAACAGGTCCATCACCGAGACCCCCGCGCCGTGCGCCGCGCGCATCCCGGCGATCACCTGGGTGGCCAGCAGCGAGTGGCCGCCGAGGTCGAAGAAGTCGTCGTCGACGCCGATGCGCTCGACGCCGAGCACGGCGCGCCAGACGGCCGCGATCGACTCCTGGGTGCCGGTCTCGGGCGGCGCGAACGCCGTGGACTCCTCCCGCAGGAGCGCCGGGGCCGGCAGCGCCCTGCGGTCGAGCTTGCCGTTCGGCGACAGCGGCAGCGCCTCCAGCCGCACCAGCGCCGAGGGCACCATGTAGTCGGGCACGCGGAGCTTGAGCGCGGCGCGCAGCGGCGCCGTCTCGGCCTCGCCGACCAGGTAGGCGACGATGCGCTTGTCGCCGGGCCGGTCCTCGCGCACGACGACGGCGGCGTCGCTCACCCCCGGCTGCTCGCGCAGCACCGCCTCGATCTCGCCGGGCTCGATGCGCAGGCCACGCACCTTGACCTGGGCGTCCAACCGGCCGAGGAAGTCGATCGTCCCGTCCGGGCGCCAGCGGGCCAGGTCGCCCGTCCGGTAGAGCCGCGCGCCCGGTGGCCCGAACGGGTCGGGGACGAAGCGCTCCGCCGTCAACGACGGCCGGTCGTGGTAGCCGAGCGCGACCCCCACCCCGCCGATGTGCAGCTCACCGGGCACCCCGATCGGCACCGGCTCCATCCCGGCGTCCAGCACGTACAGGCGGATGTTCTGGATCGGCGCGCCGATCGGGACGCGGGCCAGGCCGGACAGCGCCGCCGGCTCGCAGGCCCACGCCGACACGTCGACGGCGGCCTCGGTGGGACCGTAGAGATTGTGCAGCTCGGCGGGCAGCGCCGCCCGGCACCTGAGCGCCAGGTCCGGCGGGAGCTCCTCGCCGCTGCAGATGATCGTCCGCAGCGACGTGCAGGCCCGCGCGCCGTCCTCGGCGAGGAACACGGCGAGCATCGAGGGGACGAAGTGCAGAGTGGTGACGCGCTCCGCGCGGATCAGCTCCGCCAGGTAGGCGGCGTCCTTGTGGCCGCCCGGCCGTGCCAGCACCAGACGCGCCCCGGCGAGCAGCGGCCAGAAGAACTCCCACACCGACACATCGAAGCTCGCGGGCGTCTTCTGCAGGACGGTGTCGCCCTCGCCGAGCACGAAGCGCTTCCGCATCCAGTCGAGCCGGTTGACGATGCCCCGGTGCGCGTTGGGCACTCCCTTCGGGCGCCCGGTGGAACCCGAGGTGTAGATCATGTACGCGACGTCCCCGGGGTCCGCGCGGGGTGTTCCGGTGACGTCGCCGGCGGGCGCGGGTTCGGTGTGGTCGCCGGGAGGCCATTCCGCGGGGTCGTCGAGCGGCAGCGCCCGGGCGCCGCTCGGCGCCTCGGGGAGAGTCCCGCGAAGGCGCCGCTGGGTGAGGATGATCTGCGCGCCCGAGTCCGCGAGCATGAAGGCCAGCCGGTCGGCCGGGTAGTCCGGGTCCAGCGGGACGTAGGCGGCGCCCGACTTCAGCACGCCGAGCAGCCCCGCGACCAGTTCGAGGGAGCGTTCGGCGCACACCGCCACCGGCGTCCCCGGCCCCGCCCCGAGCGAGCGCAGCCGCCGGGCGATCCGGTCGGCCCACGCGCCGAGCTCGGCGTAGGTCAGCGAGGCGCCCTCGAAGGTGACGGCGATGCGGTCCGGCGTCCGGGCGATCTGCTCCTCGACCAGCCCGTGCAGGGTCGCGCCGGCGGGGAAGGGAGCGTCGGTGGCGTTGAAGCCGGCGGTCACCTGGGCGCGCTCGTCCTCGCCGAGGACGCCGATCTCCGACAGGCGCGCGCCGGGGCGGACGGCGACCGCACGCAGGAACATGGTCAGATGCGCGGCCATCCTGGTGACGGTGTCCGGCGCGAACAGGCCGGTGTTGTAGGTCAGCAGCAGGCCGAGGCCGCCTGCGTCCTCGCCCGCGTACAGCTCCAGGTCGTACCGGGTCGAGATCGCCTCCACAGGGAAGGGCGCGACGGCCGGCCCCTCGATCGGTCCGCCGGCCGGTCCGCCGGTCGGTCCGCCGGCCGGACGTGCCTGGCCGCCGTAGTTCTGCATGGCGAAGATGGTCTGGAACAGCGGCGGCCGTGACACGTCGCGCGGCAGGTTCAGCTCCTGCACCAGCCGCTCGAACGGCAGGTCCTGGTGGGCGTAGGCGTCCAGGGCGGACTCCCTGGTGCGCGCCAGCAACTCGGTGAACGCCGGATCGCCCGACAGGTCCGCCCGCATGGTCAGCATGTTGACGAAGCAGCCGACCATGCCCTCCAGTTCGGGCCTGGACCTCCCGGCCACCGGGGAGCCCACCGCGAAGTCGTCCTGCCGGGCGTACCGCCCGAGCAGCGCCTGCCAGGCCGACAGCACCACCATGTGCAGTGTCGCGCCGTGGCGGGAGGCCAGGTCGCGCAGCGCCGCCGCCTCCTCGGCGGCGAGCCGGAAACCGTGCGACGCCCCGGTGAAGGTCTGCCGGTGTGGGCGGGGATGGTCGGTGACCAGATCGAGGGGCGGGAGCCCGGCCAGCCGCTCTCGCCAGTAGGCCAGGTCGCCGTCCCCGGCCTGGTCGCGCCGCTGCCACAACGCGAAGTCGCCGTAGTCGAGCGACGGACGCTCGACGGAGGCGGCTTCGACGGGTGCGGGCCCACCGCAGGCCGGCGTACCCGGAGCGGGCTCACCCGGTGTGGGTTCGCCGGGCGCGGTATCTCCCGGGGAGAGCCCGACGGGGGAGCGTTCGGCGGGAGCGGCACGCACCGCTTCCGGTCCGGCGGGCACGGGCCAGGTGGGGGCGGGCCGGGCGGGAGCGGCACGCATCGTTTCCGGTTCGGCGGGCACGGGCCGGGCGGGAGCGGCACGCATCGTTTCCGGTTCGGCGGACGCGTGCCCGGTGGGGGCAGACCGAGCAGGAGCGGGCCGGGTGGGGTCGCCGTGGGCGCGGGCCTCGTAGCGGGCGAGGATCTCCGAGGTGAGCAGGTCGCAGGACCAGCCGTCGCAGGCGATGTGGTGCACGGCCAGCGCCAGGACGTGGTCATCGGCGTCCAGCCGGATCAGCAGGGCCCGTAACAGGGGACCGGTGGCCAGGTCGAACGGCCGGGCGGCCAGCTCCCGGACCATCAGCCGGGCCTCCTGCTCGGAACCGGCCTCGGCGCGGGCGAGCCGCACGCCGGCGGACTCCTCGACCACGGCGGCCGGCCGGCCGTCGTCCCCGGCGGGGAAGCGGGTCCTCAGCGCCTCGTGCCGGTCGGCGACCTGGCCGACCGCCGTCGAGAGCGCCTGGGCGTCGACCGCGCCGCCCAGCCGCAGCGTGAGGACGATCGTGTAGGCGGCGGCCTCCGGCACGAGCTGGTCCATGAACCACAGCCGCTCCTGCGCGTACGAGAGCGGAGGGGCGACACCGGCGGGCCGGGCCGGGATGAGGTCACGGGCCTGCGACCCCGGACGCCGCCGCAACCGCTGGGCGAGCAGCGCCTGCTTGGCCGCGCTGAGCGTGGCGGGGGGCGTCCCGCCCAGCTGAACCGCGGTCCCTTCCGAAACGCCGGGGGGACTCTGCCCTCTCTGGACTCCTGTCACAGGCTCGGCCATCGGATGTCCGGGGCGCGGTCCCCGGCTCGCGCCGAGGGGGAGCCGGCCCCGCCCTCCCTTCGCTTCGCGGGTGCGCCCGGAGATGCCGGACGGAGTGTCGCCGGACGGGGTGTCGCCGGACGGGGTGTCAAGGTCGGCATGTCAGGGTCGGCACGTCGGGTCGGCACGTCATGGCCGGGGCTCCGCCGGAGCGTCCTGGGCGGCGGCCAGCAGCCGCTCGGTCTCCTCGTCGCTCAGCCCGCTGATCTCCGCGATCAGGAGCTCCTCGAGCACGGCCGCCAGCGCGGCGGCCGTGGGGTGCGCGAACAGCTCCTTGATCGGGACGTCGAGCTCGGCGATCGACCGGATCCTCGACATCACCCGGACGGCGTGCAGCGAGTGGCCGCCGATGGCGAAGAAGTCGTCCCCCGCGCCGACCTCGTCCAGGCCGAGGACCTCCGCCCAGATGGCGGTGACGAGATGCTCCGCGTCGGTCCGCGGCGGGACGAACGCGACGGCCGGGTCCCGCTGGAAGCGCGGCGCGGGCAGCGCCCGCGCGTCGACCTTCCCGCCCGGCGTCAGCGGCAGCCGGTCCAGCGGGACGACCACGCCCGGCACCAGGTGGCCGGGAAGGGCCCGCGCCGCGTGGGCGCGCACCTCGTCGGGCGCGGCGGAGCCGACGACGTAGGCGACCAGGGTGTCGTCCCTGGCGACCACCGCCGCCTGCGAGACGCCCGGATGCAGGAGCAGCCGCGCCTCGACCTCGCCCGGCTCCACCCGGTGCCCGCGGACCTTCACCTGGTCGTCCAGGCGGCCGAGGAACTCAAGGGTCCCGTCGCGCCGCCACCGCGCCCGGTCACCGGTGCGGTACAGCCGGGCGCCCGGAGGCCCGTACGGATCGGGGACGAACCGGGCCGTCGTCAGCTCCGGGAGCCCGAGGTATCCGTCGGCCAGGCCGTCGCCACCGACGCACAGCTCCCCGGGCACCCCTGTGGGGACCAGGGAGAGATCGTCGGCCAGGACGTGGACCCGGGTGCCGCTGAGGGGCCGTCCGATCGGCGGGCGGTGGTCGCCGTCCCGCAGTTCGGCCCAGGTCGCGATGATCGTCGCCTCGGTCGGCCCGTAGGTGTTGACCAGCCGGACGGCGTCCCCGAACCGCGACAGCCACGCGCCGACGGCGGGCGCCGCCACCTGCTCGCCGCCGAGGATCACCAGCCGCAGCCGCGACGGCCAGCGGATCTCCTCCAGCACCTCGACGAGCCGGTGCCAGTACGACGTGGGCAGGTCCAGCACGCTGATCTCCGGGTCGCGCGCCAGCACGTCGGGCAGCGACTCGGGGCCGTCGGGCAGCAGGACGAGAGTCGCACCGGTCGCGAGCGCCGGCCACACCTCCTCCGCGTGGGTGTCGAAGCCGAGCGAGGAGAACTGCACCACCCGGTCGCCGGGGCCGAGCCCGTACGCCCTGGTCATCCACCCGACCCGGACGTCCAGCGCGCGATGCCCGACGGCCACTCCCTTCGGAGCCCCGGTCGACCCGGAGGTGTAAAGCACGTAGGCCGTGCCGGCCTCCACCGGAGCGCTGCGTCCGTTACGAGCGCCGTGTCCGTCGGGAGCGTTGTGCCCGGCCGGAGTGGCGTGTCCGCCGGGGTTCGAGGCGGCGTGTCCATCGGGAACGCCCTGCCGGTGCGGGGACTCGGGAGCCTCGCGCCGGGTCACTCCGTCCGGGGTGACCACATGGCGCACTCCCGCGCCGGACGCCATCAGCTCAAGCCGCTCCTGCGGGTAGGCCGGGTCCAGCGGCACGTACGCCGCCCCGGCCGTCCACACGGCCACGAGCGCGATGATCGCGTCCACGGAACGGGGCATGCTCACCCCGACGAGGTCTCCGGGCCGCACGCCGGCCTCGCGCAGTCGCGCCGCCAGCGCGTTCGCCCGGCCCACCAGTTCGCCGTAGGAGACCACGGTGGCGCCGCACACGAGGGCCGCCGCCCGCGGCCACAGGCGGGCGGCCCGGGCCACGGCCGCGAGCACGCCTTCGGAGGCTTCCACCGCGCCACCGGTCTCAGGCGGTCCCCCGGAACCGTCGTGGTCAGCCGGTTCCCCATGGGGGACGTGAGCGCCCGGTCCCTGGAAGCGGTCGTCGGCACCTGGTTCCCCATGGTGGACGCCGGCACCTGGTTCCCCATGGTCGACGTGGACGTCCGGTCCCTGGATGTGGTCGTCGGCACCCGGTCCCACAGAGCCGTCGCCGGACCAGGGCTCTGCCGGGTCGTCGTCGCGGCACCGTTCGGCGGGGCCGCCGTCGGACCAGGCGAGCAGCCGTTCCCGCTCTCCGGGAGCCAGCAGCGGCAGCCGCATGACCGGCTCCCCCGGGGCGTCGGCGATCCGCTCCAGCAGCACCATCCAGCGGTCGGCGAGCAGTTCCACGGTCCCGGTGTCCAGCACCTGGGCGTTGTGACCGAACACGGAGACGTCCCCGAGCTGGTCGAGCAGGAGGTCGAACTTCGCCTGCCGGAACCCCGGGTCCACCGCCTCCACCTCGACGCCGGTGAGCGCGCCGGCGGCGGCGACCGGGTCACCGGCGCTCTGCAACGTGAACAGCGTCTGGAACAGCGTCATGCCGGGCTCCCGGCCGTTCCGCGCGCCCGCCGCGAGCTGTTCCAGGGGCACCGGACGGTGCTCGTAGGCGGCCAGGACGCTCTCACGGGTCCGCGCCAGCACCTCGCGGAACGTGGGATCGCCGGAAAGGTCGCCGCGCAGCACGAGCGTGTCGCTGAAGTAGCCCACCAGAGGCTCCAGCTCGACCCGGTCGCGCCCGGCGACGGGCGAGCCCACGCACACGTCGGACTGCCCGCTGTGCCGGCACAGCAGGACCTGGTAGGCGGCGAGCAGCACCATGAACAGCGTGCACCGCTCCTCGCGCGCCAGCGCGGCCAGCCGGTCGAGCAGGCCGGGCGCGGCGCGGCGGACGACGAAGCCCCCGGCGGACGAGCGCGAGTCCGGACGGGGCCGGTCCAGGGGCAGCGCGAGGACGGGCGCGTCCGCCAGCCGGTCACGCCAGTACGTCAGAAGGTCCGGCGACATTCCGGCGTTCCGCTCCGCGCGAGCGTGGTCGGCGTAGGTGAGCGGCAACGGCGGCAGCGGTGCGGGCTCCCCTCGCACGAACGCGTTGTAGAGCACGGCCAGCTCGGACATCAGCACGTCGAGAGACCAGCCGTCCCCGGCGATGTGGTGCAGGACCACACTCAGCACGTGGTCGTCGGGGGAGACGCGAAGCAGACCGGCCCGCAGGGGCGCGTCCACGGTCAGGTCGAAGGGCGCGTTCGTCCGCTCGGCCACGAGCGCGGCCAGACGTCCTTCTCCCGGTCCGGCGTCGACCGTCTCAAGGACCGGCGACGACGGCGGGTGGACGCTCTGGACGGGCCCCGTCTCCGTCACGGGGAAGCGGGTCCTCAGGGGCTCGTGCCTGCGCGCCAGCTCGTCGAAGGCCCTGGACAGCGAGGCGACGTCCAGCGGGCCGCGCAGGCGCAGGGCGAGGAACATGTTGTAGGAGGCGTCGCCGGGGTCCAGGCGGTTCAGGAACCACAGCCGCTCCTGCCCGAAGGTGAGCGGAGCCGCCCGCCGCGCGTCGGTCATCTAGGTCCCCCGGGAGCTGATCGCCGCCACCACGCCGGCGATCGTCGGTGTGTCGTAGAAGACCCGCAGCGGCAGGTCCACGTCGAGCCGCCGGCGGACGCGGGCCGCCAGGCGGGTGATCGTCAGCGAGTGGCCGCCCAGGTCGAACAGGTTCTCGTCCGGGCCCGCGCCGTCCAGGCGCAGCACGTCACACCAGATGTCGTGGACCGCACGGCTGACCGGATCGTCCCCGAGCGCGCGGCCGGGCGTCCGCGCCGCCGCCGGACGGGCCTCGGGCAGCGCCGACCGGTCGACCTTGCCGTTGGGGGTCAGCGGCAGCGCGTCCAGCCACACCACCAGGTTCGGCACCATGCCCGCCGGCAGCGTCCGCGCGCAGTGCTCCCGCACCTCCTCGCCCCGGACCTCCTCGCCCTGCGGCCCACCGGCCCCGGCGTCCTGCGGGCCGGCGTCGCCGGATCCGGCCGGGGTGGCGACGAGATAGGCCACGAGCGTGTCGTCGCGCACGGTGACCGCGGCCTGCCCGATCCGCGGGTGGCGCAGCAGGCAGGCCTCGACCTCGGCCGGCTCGACCCGGTGCCCGCGCACCTTCATCTGGTCGTCGAACCTGCCGAGGAACACCAGCGTCCCGTCCGCGCGCCACCGCACCCGGTCTCCGGTGCGGTAGAGCCTGGCGCCGGGGGGCCCGAACGGGTCGGGCACGAAGCGCTCCGCCGTCAGCGACGGCTTGCCGAGGTATCCGTGGGCGAGCCCCGCCCCGCCGATCAGCAGCTCGCCGGGCACGCCGGGCGGCACGAGGTTCATGGCCGCGTCGACGACGTACACGGTGGTGTTGGCGATGGGCCGGCCGATGCCGACCTCGCCGGTGGAGGGGGGCACCTCCCAGGCGGTCGACCAGATCGTCGTCTCGGTCGGGCCGTACACGTTGACCAGCCGCGCGACCTTCGATCGCAGCTCCTCGGCCAGCGGGCCCGGCAGCGCTTCGCCTCCGGTGAGCGCGGTCACCGCCGCGCCGTCGAAGTCGCCGCCCGCGAGCACCAGGCGCCAGCCCGACGGCGTCGCCTGGACGTGCGTCACCCGTGCGGGACGCGCGGAACGGGCGCCGGGCGCCCCCTCGCCCGTCAGGCCGCCGATGCCGGCGGCTCCGTCGACCACGGCCACCCGGCCGCCGGTGACCAGCGGCAGGTAGAGCTCCAGCGCCGAGATGTCGAACGCCATCGACGTCGCCGCGCTCCACACCTGGCCTGGACGCGCGTCCAGCAGCGAGCGCATCCCCCACAGGAAGTTCGTCAGCGCGCGGTGGGGCACCGCGACCCCCTTGGGCGACCCCGTCGACCCGGAGGTGTACATGACATAGGCCAGGTCGTCGGGGCCGGGGACGTCATGGCCCGCGTCCACCCGGCCGCCGCGCCCGCTGTCGCCGACCCATCCGTCGACCCGCCCGCCGTCGACCCGCCCGCCGTCGACCCGCCCGCCGTCGACCCGCCCGCCGTCGACCCGCCCGCCGTCGACCCGCCCGTCGCCGTCGCCGGTCCACGCGTCGTGATCGCCGTCAGGCTCGTCGTCGTCGTCGTCGGCCCGTTCGTCGTCGCCACCCGCCCGGACCAGGACGGAGGTGAACCCGCCGTGGGGCAGCCGCTCCTCGGGCTCCTCGCCGGTGACCACCACCGTCGCCCCGCAGTCGGCCAGCACGTAGGCCACGCGGGCCGGAGGGAAGGCCGGGTCCAGGGGGACGTAGGCGGCGCCCGCCTTCATCACGGCGAGCAGGGCGACGACCATCTCGGCCGACCGGTCCAGGTGCACGCCGACGAGCGATCCCCGGGCCGCCCCGGCGGCGCGCAGGCGCTCGGCGAGCCGGTCGGAACGGGCGGCCAGCGCGGCGTAGGTCAGAGCCCGCGTGGCGTCGCTCACCGCGACGGCGTGCGGGGTGTCGCGGGCTTGGGCCGCGAACAGTTCGGGCACGGTCGCGGCGGGCACCGGGGTGGCCGTGGCGTTCCAGGTCCGCAGGACCCGCTCGTACTCGTCGGCGGGCATGACCGCGAGCCGCGATACCCGCTCGGCCGGATCCGCCGCGACCGACCTCAGCACCGTCTCGTAGCGGCGGGCCAGCCCGGCGATGGTCGCGGCGTCGAACAGGTCGGTGTTGTAGGTGAAGGCGAGGAACAGCCCATCGGCGTCACGGGTGAGGTCCAGCGACAGGTCCGTCTTGGTGTACCGGAAGCCCGGGGGAAAGGACTCGACCCGCAGATCGGGCAGGCTGAGCCGTCCGTGCTCGGCGTCGGCCTGGTTCTGCTGGATGAACATCGTCTGGAACAGCGGGGTGCGGCCGAGGTCGCGCGGGACCCGCAGTTCCAGCAGCAGCCGCTCGAACGGCACGGCCTGGTGGGTGAGGGCGCCGAGCGTGTCCTTGCGCACCCGGCGGAGCAGGTCGGAGAAGGTCGGGTCTCCGTCGAGGTCGGCGCGCAGGACCAGGGTGCTGGAGAAGAACCCGATGGCGGGTTCCAGGTCGGTCTCGCCGCGCCCGGCCACCGAGGAGCCGACGGCGAAGCCGGTCTGCCCGGTATGGCGGGACAGCAGCACCTGGTAGGCCGCGAGCAGCGTCATGAACGGCGTGCACCGATGCTTGCGGGCGACCTGCTCGACGGCCTCGGCGACCTCCAGGGGGACGCGCGTCACATGGACGGCGCCGCGGGTGGTCCGCTCGGCCGGCCGGGGCCGGTCGGCGGGCGGTTCCAGGGGCGGAACGCCGGCCAGCCGCTCCTTCCAGTACGCCAGGTCGCCCGCCCCGTCGTCGTCCTGGACGGCGCGCACATACTCGGCGTACTGCCGGGGAAGCGGCGGCAGCGGCGAGGGCTCATCCCGGCGGAACGCCGCGTACAGCGTGGACAGCTCGCGGTACAGCACGTTCAGAGACCAGCCGTCGGCGACGATGTGGTGCACGACGAGGCACAGCACGTGCTCCTCGGCGGACAGGCGAAGCAGCGAGACCCGCAGCGGCGGCGCCTGGGCGAGGTCGAACGGCCGGTTGGTCCGCTCGGCCACCAGGTCGAGCGCCCGCCCCTCCCGGTCGTCGCCGGGGAGCGCCGACAGGTCCAGGTGCTCGACGGGAACCGGCGCCGGCGCCAGAACCTGCTGGACGGGGCGCTCCTCGCCGCGGAAGCGGGTGCGGAGGGTCCCGTGGCGGGAGACGATCTCGTCCAGGGCCCGGCCGAGGGCATCGATGTCGAGGGCACCGCGCAGGCGCTCGGTGACGAAGATGTTGAAGGACGCGTCGGCGGGGTCGAACCGCTGGAGGAACCACAGCCGTTCCTGCCCCGCGGACAACGGCGCCTCGTCCACCACCCGCGGACCGTCGTCCACCACCCGCGGACCGTCGTCCGGCGCCGGCTGGCTATCGTCGCGTGCCGGCCCGGCGCCGTCCGGCGCGGACCGGCCGTCGTCGGTCGCGGGCCGGGCGGGGGCGTCGCCGGGCTGGGACGGTTCCTCGGCGAGCGGCGGCCGGTAGGCGAGCCGGCGCGCGAGCAGGGACCGGTGCCGCGATGACAGAGAGGCGCCCTCGCCGGAGTCGGCGGGCTTCGATGGTGAGGCCACGGTGAGCTCGTCTTTCAGCGGTCCGGTTTCCTCCTCGGTGGGAGGCGGCGCGGTGCAGCGGATATGTCGCCTCGAAGGCATTGTGCGCGAGAAAACGCACTTACGCGGTATCGAACAATGAGCCGTACGCTATGAACGCGAAATGGGAATTGTCAATACTCGCCCGATCTTCTCGAACGGTCGCCGGCCCAGTGCGCTCCGTCGCCGTCGCCGGTCGTCGGTTGCCGTCCCGGTCGGTCGTTCGCGTCCGCCGCCCGGCGTCCGTGACCGTGGGCGTATCGCCTCGTGAACCCCTGGAACCAAGGACTTCGCGCTCGCGGACCCTTGACACGGCTGCGGCCACAGCGCAATATGGGAGCGCTCCCAAGGGGGGCTGTCCGCCAGCCGAAAAGGCGGCGAAACGGGGAGTGAACGCCTGCTTCATCAGGGGCCGGGCGCTCGGAGTTCATGAATCACATGCTCCACCACAGGGGAAGACGGTCGTTCTCCGATTGAGGTCCGCGCCGACCCGGGTGACGCCGCAATTTCGCACGCGCGCATTACTCGGAGGTGCATTGTGCGTGCCGCACAACCGGATTCGGACGCCCCACGACCGAATTCCGCCACTCTGCGACCGGATTCCAGCGTTCTGCGACCGAATTCGGACGCCCTAGGTTCGGTCTCCGGCCGGCGCCCGCCCGCCGAACCCCCCACGCCGGCAGAGCCGGGAGACCCCGCCACGCACGTGCCTCCGCCGCCGACGCCCGCCAAGCGCGTCAAGCCCGCCAAACGCGCCGGGCGTGCGAGGACCGCGCCTGTCCTCCCCGTCATCTCGACCGTGCCGGGGCTGCTGGCCGCCCGCGCCGCGGCCGAACCCGCGGGCGTCGCGCTGACCGTCCACGACGTCGGTTCGCTCACCTTCGCGGAGTGGGACCGCCACTCGGACGAGGCGGCGCTGGGCCTGCTCCGCCGCGGGCTGCGGCACGGAGACCGGGTCGGCCTCGTCTTCGGCGAGAACGAGTGGATCGACTACGCCATCGCCTACTGCGCCGCGCAGAAGGCCGGGGGTGTCGCGGTGCCGCTGGCGGCCGCCCTGCCGCCGGGCGAGCTGCACCGGCTGCTCGCGCACAGCTCGGCGGCGGCCGTCGTCCACGGCGCGGGACGGACTCCGCCACAGGCGGACCTGTGGACGGTGACCCTTTCCGACCTCAGCCCCAGCGCGGACGGCACGCCCAGCGCGGACGGCGACTCTGGTGGGGACGGCCGCGCCGATGCCCACGGCCTGGACGAGGTGTCGGTCCGGCCGGGGGACGCCGCGCAGATCCTCTACACCTCCGGCACGACGGGGGAGCCGAAAGCGGTCGTGGCGAGTCACGCCAACCTGACCTTCGGCTGCTCGCGCGACCCGCGCCGCCGCCCGCTCGCCCACTCCCGGTACTTCCTGCACGCCTTTCCGATCGGCACGAACGCGGGGCAGACGATGCTGATCAACGCGCTGGACGCCCGTCCGGGCGCGTTGACCCTGCCGCGTTTCACGGCCGCCCGGTTCGCCCGGCTCATCGAGACCTACCGGGTGGGGACCGTCTTCCTCGTCCCCTCCATGGCGATCGAGCTGCTCAACTCCGGCGTGACAGATAAGTACGACATGTCGAGCGTGCTGCTGCTCGGGTCCACCGCGGCGGCCCTGGCACCCTCCGTCGCCACGGCGCTCACGACGGCCTTCCCCCGGGCGACCATCGTCAACTACTACACCTCGACCGAGGCCGCCCCGGCCCAGACGACCATGGTCTTCGACCCCGCGCGGCCGGACTCGGTGGGCCGGCCGGCCTCCGGCGGGACCCTGATGATCTCCGACGGCGAGGGCCCCGTCCCGCCGGGGACGCCCGGTGAGGTCTGGCTGCGCTCGCCGACCGATCCCCGCAGTTACGACCGGGACGGCGACGCCGCCGGGAGGGTGTTCCGCGACGGGTGGGTGCGCATGGGCGACATCGGCCATCTCGACCAGGACGGCTATCTGTACCTGCTCGACCGCGAGAGCGACATCATCAAGTCGGGCGCGTTCAAGATCTCGACCCTGCGCATCGAGGCGGCGCTCCACGAGCATCCGGCCGTCGCAGAGGCGGCCGTGTTCGGCGTGCCGCACCCCGTCATGGGCTCCGCCGTCGCGGCCGCCGTCGTCCCCCGCGCCGAGCCGGCCTCGACCCCCGCGACCGTCCAGGATTCCGCGACCGTCCAGGACCCCGAGCCCGCCTCGAATGCCGCGGCCACTGCGGACCTGACGGGCGAATCGGACGCCGGAGATGTCCGGGACTCCGCGATGGTCCAGGCGGCGAGGGTGGTCCAGGGGACCGGGGTGTCCACCGCCGAGTTGCGGGCCTTCCTCGCCGACCGGCTCGCCGGTCACGAACTGCCGGCCCGATGGCTGGTCCTCCCCTCCCTGCCCAAGAACGCCGCGGGAAAGGTACTCAAACGCGAACTGCGGACGCTCCTCGCTACCCCGGAAGGCGACCATGCCGCGCACTCCTCTTGACACCCATCCGCCCGCCTCGTTCGCCCAGCACGGCATCTGGATCACCGAGCGGACCGGCGCGGCCGGGGACGCCTACCGCATGCCGCTGGTCGTCACGTTCGAAGGCGGCCTGGATGTCGAGGCGATGCGCGGGGCGTGCCAGGCGGTCCTCGCCCGGCACCCGGTGCTCGCGACCGTGCCGGTCGAGCGGGACGGCGAGGTCCGCCTGGTCCCCGCGGACGTCCCGCCGTCCGTCGAACTCCATGACCTCTCCGGTCAGGCCGGAGGGGACCCCGACGCCGCCGTGCGGGCGCACGTCGAGCGGGCCTTCGACCTGGACCGGGGCCCGCTGGCGGACTTCGCCGTCCTCACGCTGAGCCCGGTGCGCCACGTGCTCGTCTTCACCGCGCACCACCTGGTCTTCGATGGGATGTCCAAGGACGTCCTGGTACGGGACCTCGCTGCCTGTTACCGGGAGCGCGTCACCGGCGCCCCGGCCGGCCTGCCCGTCCTCACCGGCTCCTACGCCCGGTATGTGGAGGAGGAGCGCGAGGAGGTCGCCGCGAGCCGGGACGAGGCCGCCGCGTTCTGGCGGTCCCGGTGGAGCGACCCCCGCGAGCCCATCCTCCCCGGCCCCGCCCGGGCCGTGCGGGCGGCCGAACCCGGCGAGACGATCGAGGTCGCGCTCGACGACATCGCCCGCGCCGCCACGGCGCTCGGCGTGACCGACTTCGAGTTCCTGCTCGCCGCCCTGCACGCCCTGCTGCGCCGCTACGGCAACGAGCAGGTCGTCGTCGCGGTCGACATGTCCACCCGGACGGCCGGCACCCGCGACCTGGTCGGCCTGTTCGTCAACGAACTGCCGGTCGTGACCCGTCCCGCGCTCGACATGACCTTCGCCGAGTTCGCCGGCGCCGTCCGCGATGAACTGCGGCAGGTGTACCGGTTCCGCCGCGTGCCGCTCACCCAGGCCGTCGGCGGCATCGCGCCGCGCGCCGCGCTCGCGCCCGTCTCGCTCAGCTACCGGGAACGCGACCCCGACCCGGTCTTTCCCGGGCTCGACGTCACCGTCGAATGGACGGTGTTCAGCGGGGCGGCCCGCAACGCCCTGCACATCCAGGCGGTCGGCTCCTCCGCCGGGCTCACCCTCGGCTTGCAGTTCAGCCCGGACGCCGTCGCCCCGCGCACGGTCCAGGCGCTGGCCGGGCATCTGCGCACCGTGATCGAGAGCCTCGCGGACCGGCCCGACCTGCGCGTGGGCGACCTTCCGGTGCTGACCCCGCAGGAACGGGAGGCCTTGGAGGGGTGGAACGCCACCCGCAGGACCTTCCCCGACCTCACCGTGACCGAGCTGTTCGAGCGGCGCGCCCGGGCGGCCCCGGACGCCGTGGCGGTCGTGTCCGGCGACCGCGAGGTGACCTACGCCGAGCTGGACGCGGCCGCCGGCCGGCTGGCGGGAGCGCTGCGGGAACGCGGTATGGGCCCCGGCAAGGTCGTCGCCCTCCACCTGGAGCGATCGCCGGAGATGGTCGCCGGCGTGCTGGCCGTCCTGAAGGCGGGCGCCGCCTATCTGCCGCTGGATCCGGCCTACCCCGCCGAGCGGCTCGCCTTCGTCCTGAGGGACGCGCGGGTCTCCCTGGTGCTGGCCCCGGAGCGGCTCGGCGGCCCGCCCTGCGTCACCGGCGCCCCGGATCTGTCCGGCATCATCGGCCCGCCGAACGGGCAGGACACCCCGAACACGCCGAACGGGGAGAACGCGCCGAACGGGCGGTACACGTCGAACAAGCCGAACGGACATGACACGCCGAACGGGCGGTACACGTCGATCACATCGGACACGTCCGCGACCTCGGCCGGCGATCGTCCCCAGCCGCTCGGTGACGCCGAGGCGCCCATGCCGGTGCTCGAGCTCGGGGAGCTGGCCTCCTGGCCCGGCGCGGCCGGCCCCGTGAACCTGGCGTCCCCGGCCTCCGGCGACCTCGCGTACGTCATCTACACCTCCGGATCCACCGGCCGGCCCAAGGGCGTCGAGGTGGAACACCGCTCGCTGACCAACCTCCTGCTCGCCATGCGCGGCGAGCTCGGAGCAGGCGACGGGGACGTGTGGCTCGGGCTGACCACCCTGGCGTTCGACATCTCGGCGCTGGAACTGCTGCTCCCGCTGATCACCGGGAGCCGGGTCGTCGTCGTGCCCGAGGCGAGCACCAGGGACGGCGCCGCGCTGCGACGGCTGATCGAGGCCGAGTCCGTCACCCACGCGCAGGCGACGCCGTCGAGCTGGCGGCTGCTGCTGGACGCGGGGTTCGACGCGCCGGGCCTTGTCGCGCTGAGCGGGGGCGAGCCGCTGCCGTTGCCGCTGGCACGGGAGCTGCGCGACCGGGTGGGCCGTCTGGTCAACGTCTACGGCCCGACGGAGACCACGGTGTGGTCGTCCATCGCGGAGATCCCGCAGACGCTGGCCGAGGTCACCATCGGCGGCCCGCTCGCCAACACCACGATCCGCCTGCTGGACGAGCGCCTGGCGCAGGTCCCCGTCGGGGTCCCGGGCGAGATCTGCATCGGCGGGGACGGGGTCGCCCGCGGGTACCGGGACCGTCCCGAGCTGACGGCCGCACGCTTCCCGCAGGACCCTCACGGCCCGCCGGGAGCGCGGCTGTACCGCACGGGCGACCTCGGCAGGCGACGGCCGGACGGGCTGATCGAGTTCCTGGGCAGGGCCGACTCCCAGGTCAAGATCCGCGGTCACCGCGTCGAGCTGGGCGAGATCGAGGCCAGACTGCTGGAGCACCCGCTCGTCGCCGAGGCCGCCGTGGTCCTGCGGGAGGACGAGCAGCGCCTGGTCGCCTACGTCGTCCCGAAGACGGCCCCGTCCAACGCCTCGGCCCCGTCGGCCCCGTCCAACACCTCGGCCCCGTCGGCCCCGTCGGCCCCGTCCAACGCGTCGGACGCGTCGACTCCGTCAGACCGGTCGGCTCCGTCGGCTCTGTCAGACGCGTCGGTCCCGCCGGCTCCCTCGGACCCGGAGACGGCATCGGACCCGGACACGGCGTCGGGCCCGGAGATGAGCGCCCGGTTGCGCGAGCACCTGGCACGGGTGCTGCCGGGCGTCATGGTGCCGGGCGTCTTCGTCGAGCTGGAGCGCCTGCCGCTGACTCCGGCGCGCAAGCTCGACCGTGCCGCCCTGCCCGATCCGCCGTCGCGTACCGCCCCGCAGTCCCCGCCGCCGGCCGAGACCGATCCCTTGGTGGCCGAGGTCACCCGCATCTGGGAGGAGGTGCTGCGGTTCGACGGCATACGGCCCGACGAGGACCTGTTCGAGCTCGGTGGCCACTCGCTGACCGTCACCCAGATCGCGAGCCGCATCCGCAAGCACCTCGGGGTGGACGTCGATCTGGACGTCTTCTTCGACACCCCTACCATCGACGGCGTGGTACACGCGATCAGATCGTCCGGACAGGAGATGACATGACCGACTCTGATGACACGTCGGCGGCCCTGGACACCGCGACGGTGCGCAGGCGCGTCGCCGACATGGTGGTGACGGCCTCGGACGGCGAGATCGCCGCCGAGGAGGTGCTGCGGCCGGGCGTCTCGTTCACCGCGGCCGGGGTGACGTCGCTGACCACCCTGCGCCTGATCGACGCGATCGAGGAGGAGTTCGGGGTGGAGGTCGAGTTGGGCCGCGACGTGAGCTTCCTCGACGGCCTGGACTCTTTGGTGGCCCACATCCTCGACGCCTCGGCCGCCCACCGGTGAGCGGCCGATGAGGACGCGGCTGGAGTTCCGCGGGGAGCGGTCAGGGACGGCGCCGCTCGCCTGGGGGCAGCGGTCGATATGGCTGGCGATGTGCCGGACCATGCCGAGCGACCACTACTTCAACTTCGGCCGCGTCGTCACGATCGCACCGCACCCGCAGCGGGT
Organism: Sphaerisporangium sp. NPDC005288; assembly: GCF_040607475.1. Classification (NCBI taxonomy): domain Bacteria; kingdom Bacillati; phylum Actinomycetota; class Actinomycetes; order Streptosporangiales; family Streptosporangiaceae; genus Sphaerisporangium; species Sphaerisporangium sp. NPDC005288. The sequence continues at coordinate 32,334 of NZ_JBEXGT010000008.1, forward strand.
GGTGCTGGAGGCGCTCGCGGCGCTGGTCGCCCGGCACGAGTCCCTCCGCACGCGCCTGCGTGAGGCCGACGGTGACGTCCACCAGGCGGTGGAGCGCTCGGGGGCCCTGGAGGTCGAGGTCGTGGAGTGTCCGGCCGCGGACCTCAGGCGCACGGCGGAGGACATGCTCGAGCGTCTGGCCGCGCCCGTCTTCGACTACCACGCCGAGTGGCCCGTGCGCATCGGCCTGGTGACGTGCGACGGCGACGTCCGGTCCGTCGTGATCGTGTTCTGCCATCTGGCCGCGGACGGGCACGGCGCCGACGTCGCCGTGCGCGACCTGCGGCTGCTGCTGCGCCGGGGCGCCCTCCCCGGGCCGCCGCCGCGTCAGCCGCTGGACCTGGCCCGCGAGCAGTCGTCGCCCGCGGGCCTGCGCGTCTCCTCCTCGGCGCTGGCCTTCTGGGAGCGGGAGTACCGCCGCATCGCGCCCTCGATGTTCGGCGCCCCGGCCGGCCCGCCCCGGCGGCCCCGGTTCTGGCGGGCGGCGATGACGTCCCCGGCCATGGGCACCGCCGTGCAGGTGATCTCCGGCCGGTACCGGGTGAGCCAGACGACGGTGCTCCTCGCCGGCGCCGCCGCGATGGTGGGGGAGGTGACGGGACATCGCACCTGCGCCATGCTCCCCGTGGTGAACAACCGTTTCCACGTGCGCGACCGTGAGGTGGTCACGCCGCTCGCGCAGGACGGCCTGTTCGTCCTCGACCTCACCGACGAGACCTTCGAGAGCCTGCTGCGCTCGGCGTGGGCGTCGTCCCTGCGCGCCTACAAGCACACGAGGTTCGACCCGCTGGAGCTCCGCCGGGTGGTCGACGCCGTGAGCGCCGAGCGCAGCGAGAGCGTCCACCCTTACTGCTGCTTCAACGACCAGCGGCTGGTGGAGCCGCCGCGGATCGTCGCCGCCGAGCACGACGAGGCGGCCGTCCGGGCCTCCCTCGACGAGACGAGGGTGACCTGGCCGGTCAAGCTGGACCAGCTGAACTGCAGGTTCTGCCTGCACGTGACCGACGAGCCCGCCGGCCTCGGGATCTCGCTCACCGCCGACACCGCCTACCTCCCGCCGGAGGCGATGGAAGGCTACCTGCGCGGACTGGAGCGCCTGCTCCTCGCGGCCGCCTACCGCGAGGTGCGCCTGGCTGAGCTCCCACGCCTGGCCGGCACGGCATCCGCCTGACCACACGCGGCGGCGCGCCGCCACCTGTCCCCAGGTGACGGCGCGCCGGTCGTCTTCGCCCTTGTCCTTGTTCTCGTCTTGTTCCTGTCCTTGTTCTCGCGACCTGATGCCGGGCTCAGCCCAGCCCGTTCCGCATCGCCGTGATCAGCTCGCCGCCGGTCGTGTCCCCGCTGAGCTCCCAGAAGAAGGAGCCGCCGAGACCCTGGTTCTTGGAGTAGCTCATCTTCCCCGAGATCGTGCTGGGGGTGTCGTAGCTCCACCACTGGTTGCCGCAGAACGCGTAGGCGGTGCCGGCCACGGTGCCGGTCGCCGGGCACCGGGTCTTGAGCACCTTGTAGTCCTCGATGCCGGCCTCGTAGGTGGCGGGCGCCGCGCCGGAGGCGCTGCCGCCGGGGGCGCTCTGCGTGACCCCGGTCCAGCCCCGGCCGTAGAAGCCGATGCCGAGCAGCAGCTTGCTCGCCGGGACGCCCTTGCTCTTGAGCTTCTGGATGGCCGCGTCGGAGTAGAAGCCGGGGGTCGGGATGCCGCTGTAGGAGGTCAGCGGCGAGTGCGGGGCGGTCGGGCCGTTGGCCGCGAAGGCCCCGAAGTAGTCGTAGGTCATGACGTTGTACCAGTCGATGTACTGCGAGGCGCCGCCGTAGTCGGCCGCGTCGATCTTGCCGCCCGAGGTGCCGTCGGCGGTGATCGCGGCGGTGACCAGGTAGCTGGACCCGAAGCGGGAGCGCAGCGCCGACATCAGGTTCCTGAACGCCGCCGCGCCGCTGCCGTCACAGCTCAGGCCGCACGCGTTCGGGTACTCCCAGTCGATGTCGATGCCGTCGAACACGTCGGCCCAGCGCGGGTCCTCGACCAGGTTGTAGCAGGAGTTGGCGAACGCGGCCGGGTTGGCCGCCGCCTGCCCGAACCCGCCCGACCAGGTCCAGCCGCCGAAGGACCACAGCACCTTCAGGCCGGGATGCTTGGCCTTGAGCTTGCGGAGCTGGTTGAAGCTGCCGCGCAGCGCGCCCGCGTCCCAGGTGTCGGCCACCCCGTCGACGCTTTCGGCGGCGGTGTAGGCGCGGTCGTAGTCGGCGTAGGAGTCGCCGATGGCGCACTGGCCGTTGGTGACGTTGCCGAAGGCGTAGTTGATGTGGGTGAGCTTGGCGGCCGACCCGCTGGTCTCGATGTTCTTGACGTGGTAATTGCGCTGGTAGACGCCCCACTCGGCGAAGTAGCCGAGCAGTTTGTTCCCGCCGCCGCCCCCGCCGGGCTGGGTGGTGGCGCTGACCTGGTTGCTCGCGGCCGACAGGTTCCCCGCGGCGTCGCGCGCCTTGACGGTGTAGGTGTAGGCCGTGGAGGCCGAAAGGCCGGAGTCGGTGTAGCTCGTCCCGGTCGCGGTGGTGACCAGCGTGCCGCCGCGGTACACGTTGTAGCCGGTGACGCCGACGTTGTCGGTGGAGGCGTTCCAGGCGAGGGAGACGCTGGAGGAGGTGGTGCCGGTGGACCGCAGGCTGCCGGGCGTGCTCGGCGGGGTGGTGTCGCCGCCACCGGTCGCCGTGGTGACGTTGAGCGTGGTGCTCGCGCCCGACAGGTTGCCCGCGGCGTCGCGCGCCTTGACGGTGTAGGCGTAGGCCGTGCCGGCCGACAGACCTGTGTCGGTGTAGCTCGTGCCGGTGACGGTGGTGACCAGCGTCGAGCCGCGGTAGACGTTGTAGCCGGTCACGCCGACGTTGTCGGTGGAGGCGTTCCACGCCAGCGAGACGCTGGAGGAGGTGGTCGCCGTGGATCGCAGACCGGCGGGCGCGCTGGGCGCGGTGGTGTCGCCGCCTCCGCCGGTGACCGGCGTCCACAAAGCGGGCACGTTCGGCGGCTCCCAGCCGACCAGCGACGTGTGGCTCTGGACGCACCGGTAGTCGACGCCGTTGTAGCTGACCACGGTGCCCACGGTGTAAGCCGTGTTCGGGGCCCACGCGGCGGCCATGGCGGCGCGGCTCGCGACCGCGACCGTGGCGGAGGCGCTCGGCCCGAACGCGACCGCCGTCCCGAGCGGCAGGAGCATTGCCCCCGTCGCGAGCAGGACCTTGGCGAACTTGTATCTCATTTGTGCTCCACGTCCATCGGGCGGATGCGAATTGGGGGGTCGATGAGGACGTATGTACGGCGGGCGGCGCGCGGGGCCGGAAACCCGGCCCGGCGCGCGGGGCCGGAAACCCGGCGGGAGGCACGCGGCACGGGGGGCCGGGAACCCGGCGGGCGGCCGCGCGGGCGGCTTCGCCCGGCATTCACTGAGGGCGGCGGTACGGGGCGAACTGGCGGAGGACCGGCGGAGACCGCGGCATGGCGGCAACCTCCCCACCTCGTCGTCACAACGAAACTGTTAGGAAGCTTTCCTTTTAATTAGCAGCGAACCTACCCGCCCTTGACTCCGCCGTCAATGTCCTGTCACCCCGGATTCCCCGGCCGTCCGCCCCGGAGCGCCCCCGCGCGACCGCCCGCCCGGCGGTGGGGATCGCGATGGCGCCGGGAGCGCCCGGCGGGCGCCGGCGGCCCGCTATCGCCTCGCCGTTTCGCCGTGACCGGTAGCCGGAGAAAAGGTCGGAAACAAACGCGCCTGACCGGCCCCGGGGGACTGTGTACAGAAAGTAAGATCCCGCTTTCCGGGGTGCAAAAACGAAACCAGGGTAGTAATGTCAAAACGAAGCCGGTCGGAAGTCCCATGATCGGCCGATTGGGGCGCACATGCGGGAGTCCGGCACCGCATCATCCCAGCGCCCACGGCGCGAGAGCGCCGCCGCCGGCCAGGTTGGTCCATCGATCCGAAGCTCGCTCGCGAATAATTCCAGCCCCCCAAGCAGAACGGTAAAGGCATGCGGAACTCTGGAGACGGCACGATGCTTCCCTCGGTCGAAGATCTGTCCGTCCTGCCACTCACCCAATTGCTAGAGACGGCGCAGTACAAGGATCTCTTTGACACGGTTCCCCCGAAGGCCGTCGTGAAAGTTTCCGTGGCGGCCTTCAACTCCTCGATCTGAGGAGGCCGGCGGCTTCAAGGGACAACCCGGTGCCGTTCCGACAGTTCGTGCTCAAGGTCGCGAGCCGGTGCGACCTCGCGTGTGACCACTGCTACGTGTACGAGCACGCCGACCAGAGCTGGCGCCGCCGTCCGAAGGTCATCGAGCCGGACACGCTGACGGCGGCGGCCGACCGCATCGCCGAGCACGCCCGGGCGCACCGCCTTCCCGCCGTGCACGTGGTGTTGCACGGCGGGGAGCCCTTGCTGGCGGGACACGACCTGCTCGAACAGGCCATCGTGGGGCTGCGCGGTGCCCTGGAGGGGGTGTGCGGCCTCGACCTGCGCGTCCACACCAACGGCGTGACGCTCGACGACCGCTTCTGCCGCCTGTTCGCGGCCCATGGCGTGCGGGTGGGCGTCTCTCTGGACGGTGACCGGCCGGCCAACGATCTGCACCGGCGCTACGCCGATGGCCGGGGGAGCTACGACAGGGTCATCAGAGGGATCGACCTGCTGCGCAGGACCTACCCCGGCATCTACGCCGGACTGCTGTGCACCATCGACGTGCGGAACGACCCGGTCGCCGTCTACGAGGCGCTGATCGCCCTCGACCCGCCGGTGGTCGACTTCCTCCTGCCGCACGCGACGTGGGACCACCCTCCACCTCGCCCCCGTAGTGAGACCGAGTACGCCGACTGGCTCATCGCGATCTTCGACCGGTGGGCGAAGGACGGCCGCCCGGTCGGCGTGCGGATGTTCGACTCCATCATCCGCACCGGCCGCGGGCAGGGAAGCCTGACCGAGGCGTTCGGCCTGGACGAATGCGACCTGGCGGTCATCGAGACCGACGGCCGGTACGAGCAGGTCGACTCCCTCAAGACCGCCTACGACGGCGCCCCCGCCACCGGGTGCGATGTCTTCACCCACACGCTCGACCAGCTCGCCGCGTCGCCGAGCATGGCCGGCCGCCGCGCCGGCCTGGAAGGACTGTGCGAGACCTGCCAGAGCTGCCCGGTGGTCACGAGCTGCGGCGGAGGGCTGTACGCCCACCGGTACCGAGCGGGCGCCGGGTTCCTCAACCCCAGCGTGTACTGCCCTGATCTGCTCAGGCTTGTCACGCACATCCACGAGCACGACGACCGGGCACGAGGTGCTTCCCCGCCGCCGCGCGGCAGCGCGCCCGTCGTCTCCGCCGCGGCGTTGCCGATCCCCCAGGATGAGCTCGACGCTCTCGGGAGCGGTTACGGCGGAGGTGAGGTGATCGCCCGGCTGGAGAGCGGGCAGAGGTTCATCCGCCGCATGCTGGTGACCGGAGTGGGCGAGACGGGCCTGCCCGGCGTTCCGGGGGCATGGGACCTGCTCCTGGCCCTCGACCGCGATCATCGGGACGCGCTGCAGCGGGTCCTCGACCATCCGTACGTGCGGGTGTGGGCCGAGCGGTGCCGCGAGAGCGGCGCGCACGCCGCGCCCGAGCCGGGCTACCTGGCGAACATCGTCCTCGCGGCGGCCGTCCGCGCCGGGGTCGTGGCGCGGCTCACCGTTCCGGTGACGGGCGGGCTGCTGCATCTGCCCACGCTGGGCGGCCTGGTGACGGGGCGCGTCGCCGAGGCGCGGGTCGAGACCGGTCCCGGCGGGTTCGCCGTGACCGCCGGCCGCCGCCGCTGGGAGGTCCGGCTGGACGATCGGGCGGGCGGCGACTGGCGGCCGGTCCGCCGGCTCGCCGCGGAGGGCCTCTCGGTGGTCCTGGAGGACACCGACCCCCACCGGGACTGTTACGAGACGCCGGTCTCGCCGCGGCTGTCGCGGAAGCGGGCGGAGGAATGGCAGGAGATGTTCGCGCGGGCATGGGACCTCATCCTCGCCGACCACGCCGCCTACGCCCCCGCCCTGGCCGCGGGGCTGCGGGTGATGACGCCGCTCGCCTCGGCAGGGCCGGACGCCGATGCGAGCGCCACCGCCAGGTACGCCGGCGGCGCGATCGGCGTCGCCCTTCCCGGCGACCCGGCCACGCTGGCGTTGCTGATGATGCACGAGTTCCAGCACGTCAAACTGGGCGCCGTGATGGACCTGCTGGGGCTGTACAAGCTCCACCTGTACCACCAGAGCGACACCAGGCTGTACGAGGCGCCCTGGCGCGCGGACAGGCGTCCGCTGGAGGGGCTGCTCCAGGGCACCTACGCGCACGTGGCGGTCGCCGACTTCTGGCGGGTGCGGCGGCACGGCGGCGCGGAGGCCGACACCCGCGCCGCGGAGATCCGGTATCGGCGCTGGCGTTCCGGCACCCTCGCCGCGTGCGGCACGCTGATCGACAGCGGGTCTCTCACCCCGCTCGGCGAACGGTTCGTCGGGAAAATACGGGCTACGGTCGAATCATGGTCTGATGACTGATTTACGCGATCTTCTGTGTGCTTCATCTGAAACAGATGCCGTGTAGCGCTTGACCATTGATGGGCGGTCGCGTTGCATTACCTTTATCGTGGTAAGTGTTCGAACACTTCCGCGTCCGGCTTCCTCTGGGTGGGGAGGAGCAACCGCGAGGTCGGGAGACGGAACCTCATGGCAGACGGATCGTTCTCCGGCGATGGACTGGGCGGGCCGTTTTTCTTCTTGTCCTACCGCCATATCGGGCCGACCGACAGCGGGGAGCAAGATGGCCATGTCGTCGAGTTCTACAGAGATCTGTGCCGCCACATCATGCAGTTGACCGACCATCCGGACGGGGTGCCGGCCGGATTCATCGACCGCACGATACTCGGTGGCAACCGCTGGAACGCCGACATCATGCATGCCCTCGCGACCTGCAAGGTCTTCGTGCCGCTGTACCAGCCCAAATATTTCACCAGCGAATTCTGCGGCAAGGAGTGGGACGCCTTCGCCCGCCGCGTGGAGTTGCACCGGAACGAACGGTACTACCCCTTCACCGCGATCCTTCCCGTGCTGTGGGCTCCGGTCGACATGAACCACCTCCCGAAGGTCGCCAGTGAGCTTCAGGTGCGCCACCCCGAGCCGGGAGGAGACTGCCTCTACCGACTGGCGATCATGAAGGACTTCCACAAGGGGTATGTCAGCGCGACCTTCGAAATAGCGACCGCGATCGTCGACGTCGCGACGAGCACGCGTCTGGCGCCGTGCGACCCCGCGGTTTTCACCAACCTGAGGAACGTCTTCGATGAGGCGCAGTGCTGAGCGGGACGCGGTACGCGGCCGCCCCTATTCCCGTCATCGCGCGGGCGAGGTGATGTGACATGTCCATTCTGACGCCCGGCGACATCGACCATCGCGCTCCCTACTTCTTTCTCAGCTACGAGCCGACGCCGAAATACGGGCCCGAGGACACCGGAGACCCGGACGAGTGGGTCAGGGCGTTCTTCGAGAGGCTGTCGCGCGTGGTCGCCGAGTCGACGGCGCTCGGGGACTCCGACGTGGTGGGCTACATGGACGACGAGCGGCCACGGGCCGGCTGGTCGCCGCGCACCGCCGCGGCGCTGCGGTCGTGCCGCGTCTTCGTCCCGCTCTACGCGCCGCGCTACTTCGTCAGCGAGCGCTGCGGGCGCGAGTGGGCGGTCTTCGCGCGCCGGGTGAGGCGGTCGGTCAGCGAGTCGGAGCAGATCAAGGCGATCGTCCCCGCTCTGTGGGTGCCGACGCCGCCGCCGAAGGTGCCGGCCGCGACCGAGGAGGTCAAGTTCGACGCGGCGGCGATGGGCGAGACCTACCAGCGGCTCGGCCTCTACGGCATGATGCGCACCGATCTGAACCAGGCCTACGAGGCGTCGGTGGCCGAACTGGCCCAGCGCATCGTCGACGCGGCCGAGTCCTCTCGCGTGCTGCCGGGCGAGGAGATGAGCTACCAGGCGGTGCACAACGCCTTCACCGGCTATCCCCGCCGAAAACTGCAGATCGTGCTGGCCCCGGCCCAGAGGGCCCCCGCCAGGAGCGGCGCCTATTACGGGGGTGAGGACGCCGAGTGGAATCCGTACTATCCGCAGAGCACGACCACTCTGGCGGACTACGCGACCGATCTGGTGCGCAACCTGGAGTACGCCCCCGAGGTTCTCATTCTGCGCGACAGTGCCGAGGAGGTGCTCGGGTCCCAGCCGCCCTCGGCGCCCGCGGTGCTCATCATCGACCCGTGGGCGGGCGACGATCCCGAACTGCTCCGGCAACTCAGGCGGCTGGACGATCTGGACAAGCCGTGGATCGACATCATCGTCCCCTGGAACCGCGACGACGATCAGACGTATCGGCTCGAAGGCGAGCTGGCGCGGAAATTGGAGGAGGTTCTGCGCCGCAGGCTCGTGGAAGGGCGAATGAGCTCTAGGATTTCGGCACGGGATACATCGACCATCGAAGAGTTCGGCCGCACTCTGCGCGCCGTTGTGCACCGCGTGGGAAATCAGTATCTCAAGCATACGACGGCTCATCCTCCCACCGGGCCGCAGGCCTCGCGCCTGAGACTGCGGGGACCGGATGGCGCAGAGAATCGGATAAACCGTGAGGATCGAGATGCGTGACCACCAAGAAGGTCAGATCATCACCTTCTACTCGTACAAGGGTGGAACGGGACGCACGATGGCGTTGGCCAACACCGCGTGGATCCTCGCGAGCAACGGCCATAAGGTGCTGGCCATCGACTGGGACCTGGAGTCGCCGGGGCTGCACAAGTTCTTCCATCCATTCCTGACCGCGGGCATCAGCGATACGCCGGGTGTCGTCGAAATGCTGCAGGAATACGCGTGGGCGGCCGTTCTGGACGAGCCGCGGCCCGACGACTGGTATGAGCAGTACGCGCAGGTCCATCCGTATGTGACCCCGTTGAAGTGGAACGGATTTCCTGCCCCCGGCCGGTTGGACTTCATGTCCGCGGGCAGGCAGAACCGCGAGTACTCGTCGTTGATCGCCTCGTTCGACTGGGACAATTTCTGGGACCAACTCGGCGGCGGCCTGTTCTTCGACGCGCTGCGGTCCAGTGTCAAACGCGATTACGACTTCGTGCTGATCGACAGCCGCACCGGACTGAGCGACATCGCCGACATCTGCACGATGCACCTGCCCGACCGGCTCGTCGACTGCTTCACTCTCAGCGACCAGGGCATCGAGGGCGCGGCCAACGTCGCCCGTGACGTCAGCCAGGCGAGCACCGGCCGCAGCATGCAGATCTTCCCCGTCCCCATGCGGGTCGAAGAAAGCGCCGAGAAGGAGAAGCTCGACGCGGGACGGGCCTACGCCCGCAGTAAGTTCGACCGCTTCCTCACCGGCCCCGGCAGGGCCGAGCCCGACCGCTACTGGGCCTCCGTCGAGATCCCCTACCGCCCCTTCTACGCCTTCGAGGAGATCCTCGCGGCGTTCGTGGACGTCCCCAACACGGCTCGCTCGATGCTCAAGGCCTACGAGAGCCTCACCGAGGTCGTCACCGGCATCGAGCTCAGCAACGTACCCATCGACGAGAAGCAGCGGCTCCGCTATCGCGATTTGTTCACCCGTGTCCGGCCGGTCGCACCGGGGGACGTGATCCTCAGCTACGTCCCCGAGGACCGCATCTGGGCGGAGTGGCTGCAGTCTCTGCTCGTCCGCGCCGACTTCCGGGTCCACATGCACTGCGAGACCCTCGACGAGCCCTCCGACGCCAGGCCCGAGCGGGGCGGCGTCGACCACTTCATCGCCGTGCTCTCTCCCGCCTACGTCCGCTCGCCCCGGGTACGCGAGCTGTGGCCGGGCCTGTCGGCCGGTGCCGGCTCTGCCGGGCGCCCGGTCGTGGTGCCGGTGCGGGTCGCCGACATGCGCACGGCCTACCCCTTCAGCGACCCGCCGGCCGTCGATCTCGTCCGCATCGACGAGGACCAGGCCACCATGGCGGTCATGCGGGCGCTCGGCCAGTCGCCGCGCGACGTGCAGAGCCTGTCGGCGACGGCCTCCTCCGGCGCGCGGTTCCCCCGCACCCAGCCGGTGATCAGCAACCTGCCCACCCGCAACACCGCCTTCACCGGCCGCGGCACGCTGTTGGAGCGGCTGCGCGACCAGCTCATCGGCGGCAATAACACCGCCGCGGTCGTGCCGCAGGCGCTGCACGGCCTGGGCGGCATCGGCAAGAGCCAGGTGGCGTTGGAGTACGCCCACCGCTTCACCGCCGACTACGACGTGCTTTGGTATGTCCCCTCCGCTCAGGCGGCCCTGGCCATTCCCGCGCTCGTCGACCTGGCGGAGCACCTCGGCATCCCGGTCGGCGACAACGTCGAGGACGTTCTGCAGAGCCTGCGGCGCAAGCTGCAGCGCGACACCCAGATCCGCTGGCTGCTGCTGTTCGACAACGCGCACGAGCCGGCCGACATCGAGAACCTTCTGCCCGGCGGGCACGGCCACGTCATCATCACCTCCCGCGGGCAGGAGTGGTCACAGCTCGCCACCCCGCTCGAGGTCGACGTCTTCACCCGCGAAGAGAGCGTGCAGCACCTGGTGCAGCGGGTCGGTGCGCTGAGCCGTGAGGACGCCGACATGGTGGCGGACGCTCTCGGCGACCTGCCCCTCGCCATCGAGCAGGCCGCCGCCTGGCTTTCAGAGACGGGCATGGCCCCGGGTGACTACGTCGACCAGCTCAAGACCAAGATGTCGCAGGTCCTGTCGCTCAACAAGCCGGCCAACTACCCGACCCCGGTCGCGGCGGCCTGGGAGGTGTCCTTCACCGAGCTGCAGCAGCGCTCGCCCGCCGGCACCCGGCTGCTCCAGCTCTGCGCCTTCTTCGCGCCGGAGGCCATCTCCATCGACATGCTCTACAGCGACGAGGCCAGGCGCGCGCTGGTGCCCTACGACCCGGCGCTGCGCGAGAAGCTCGTCATGGGACGGGTCATCAAGGAGATCAGCCGTTTCGGGCTGGCCCGGCTCGACCAGGCCATCAAGTCCGTGGTCGTCCACCGGCTCGTGCAGGGCATGGTCCGCCACCGGATGTCGGAGGACGAGCAGGTCACGGCCGCGCGCGAGGTGCACGCCATCCTCGTGCGCGCCCGGCCGTGGGACAGCGACGTGGACGACCAGAGCAAGTGGCAGGAGTACGACAAGATCTGGCCGCACCTCGATCCGTCGAAGGCCATCGAGTGGGGCAGGGAGCCGATCCGCGACCTGCTGATCGAGCGGGTGCGCTATCTGTGGCGGCGCGGCCAGTTCGAGGACGCCATCGCCCTGGGCGAGGAACTGGAGGCGGCGTGGCTCGTGCGCTACCCCCTCGTCCGCGGGCGGCTCACGGGCGATCCCGAACCCGCCCCCGATGATCAGGAACTGGAGACGATCGAGCGGCAGATCCTGCACCTGCGGTTCCAGGTGGCCAACGTCCTGCGATCGCAGGGCCTCTACATCGAGGCGCGGCGCACCGACGACGAGGTGCTCACCCGGCAGCGGGTCTTCTTCGGCGCCAACGCCGAGAACCATCCCCACACGCTGATGACGGCGGGGGGGCTGGCCGCCGACCTGCGCGCGCTGGGGGAGTACGCCGACGCGCTGCGGATGGCCACCGACACCTTCGACCGGCTGAAGGAGAACTTCGGCGACGATCACCCGCGCACCCTGGCCGCGGCCAACAACCTGGCGGTGTCGCTTCGCACGGTGGGCAGGTTCGCCGACGCCCGGGACGTGGACGAGGACACCTACCAGCGCCGCATCCTCGTCCTGGGCGCGCAGCACCCCTACACGCTGTTCTCCGGCGCCAACCTCGGCGGCGACCTGCGGGACGCCGGGGAGTACACCAAGTCGGTGCAGCTGCTGCGGCAGATGTACGAGCAGCACCGCACGCTGCTCGGCGAGGACTACCCCGACACGCTGCGCACCGCGAAGAGCCTCGGCGTCTCCCTGCGGAAGGCCGGCTTCTACTCCGAGGCGTTCCAGCTCACCGAGCAGACCAGCAAGCTGTTCGAGCGGGTGTACGGCGTGGAGAGCCCCGACACGCTGGTCTGCCGCATCAACCTGGCCTCCGACCTCGCCGCGCTGGGTGAGAAGAGCCAGGCCCGCGACATCGTGAGCAAGGTGCGCGACGCGTTCGCGGGAATGCTGGGACCCGAGCATCCCTACACGCTGATCGCGGCCAACAACCTGTCGATCTACGTTCGCGAGGCCGAGTCCCCCGAGAAGGCCGCGGGCATGGCCGCCGACACCTTCCGCGCCATGGAAGTCATGCTCGGAGACAACCACCCTTACACCCTGTACAGCGCCGTCAACTACGCCAACTGCCTGACCGACCTGGGAAACCTCGGTGAAGCGCTGCGCCTGGAGCGCGCGACGCTCCAGGCGCTGCGCGACACGCTCGGACCGACGCACCCCGACACCCTGGCCTGCTCGGCCAACCTCGCCAAGACGTTGTCCTACGCCGACCACGACTCCGAGGCGCGGTCGTTGCGGGAGGAGACGCTGAACTCCTTCCGCGCCGTGCTCGGCGAAACCCACCAGTTGCTGGAGTTCCTGGAAGGCGACCGCCGGATGACCCTGGACCTGGAGGCGCTCCCCGTCTGACCACGCGCGCCCGTACGCCGCACGCCCAGGCCGTTGGACGGCCTGGGCCCGGCCGTGCCGAACCCGTGGGTCAGGCGGCGCTCGCGCTCATCCGCAGTAGGCCGGCCGGGCGAAGGACGACGCCCCGGCCGTGAGCCAGGTGAGAAGGCTGGGCAGGGCGTAAATGGCCGAGAAATGACCGACGCCCTGCTGGATGAGCGGTTCGGCGCCGCGTATCTTCTCGGCGAGCCATCCAGTGTGACTCACGGGGGAGAAGATGTCATCCGCGCCGTGCCACAGTCGGACGGGGGCCGATATGAGCGCCAGGTCGAACCCCCACGGGTTGCGGAATGCCACGGCGTCGTCCACCCAGCCGCCGAAAGAGCTCTTCAACGCGATTTCATAACCCTGGGTCAGCGATTTACGGACGACCGCATTCATGACGATACGCCGATCGGACTGCGGAAGTTCATGAAAGAACCCGCGGATCAGGGAGGTCGGTTTCTCGCGGATATCCTGGGCTCTCGGCTCGAGGAATTCGGTGAAATACCGGGTGCCCTGCGACGCGGCCTCGTACTCCTTGATATTGGAGGGCGCCATGTCGTCGTACCACCGGCGGCCCATGCCGTCGGGGCCCTCGTCGGGCGGCGCCAGCGTCACCAGGGTCGCCGCCTTGGTGACCCTCTCACGCAGGAGCGCCGCGCACGCCAGTGCGTGCGGCCCGCCGCCCGATCGGCCGACGACCGCGAAACGCTCGATGCCGAGCCGGTCGGCGATGGTGCGCACCTGGTCGGCGCCGTCGCTCACCGCGCGTTTCTCACGCCTGGTGGAACGGCCGTAACCAGGGCGGTCGTAACAGATGAGCCTGATGCGGTGACGGAAGAGGAAGGATGTCTTCGGCAGTGGCCCCACGCGGCATCCGGGAGTGCCGTGGAAGAAGAAGACGGGAGTGCCATAGGGGTCGCCCCACTCGGTGACGGCGAGCCGGCCGTCTCGCCCGTAGGGGATGCTCCTTGTGGGCACGCCATCTTGCAGCCTCACGTCACGCGTCGGCGGCACATCGTGCTCGGTCAGCACATCTCTCCCCATCCAAGAGCGTCGTCGAGCCGAGGGATACCCGCGGCCGGTGGGGTTCACCGAGACGCGGATGCCTCCCCGGCGCAATCATGGCCGAAAATACACGTGCCATGACACGATGCGTGCACAGGCGTGACGTAGGAGTGCACCCCGCCGGGCCTGCCCGGATGAGCCGACGCCTTGAGATGTTCCAACGTCGGCCTTGCCGAACCGCACAGCGAAGGTCCCTCAACCTTACGCGACGTAGGTACGGGTTACCATAGCGCGCTTCGGGTCACGGGTCCCCTAAAAGCATTCGTTCCAGCCCTCTGGTTGCCATTCTGTGCGCCTATGGGCGTCTTCGCGCCAGGACTCTCTGCGGTTGTTGTGGAGGTTTCATCGCCATTTGCCATTACTGTGACACATGTCCGACCGATGATCTGGTGTCCGAAGCGTCACCATGTAATGCCGCCGGGGCGGGTTTCTCTCTCGGTGTGGGGACGGTGCGGGGTTACGCTCACGGGCATGACTGTGGGAGATGGCTGGTCGCACGAGAGGTACTGTTCGGCGGTCGAGGCGGAGGTGGCGCGGCTCGCGGAGGTCGTGGAGGGGGCCGTCCTCGCGGTGGAGGTGCCCACCTGTCCGGGGTGGACGGTGGGGAAGCTGGTCAGGCACGTCGGGATCATCCATCGGTGGGCGGAGCACATCGTCCGTGAGCGGACCCGGACGCCGGTCACGTCGCGGGAGGTGCCGGTGAAGCTGCCGGAGGACGACGCGGAGTACTCCTCCTGGCTGGCAGAGGGCGGCGAAACCCTGGTGACGACGTTGCGGGCCGCGGGGGGCGAGGTCCCGGTGTGGTCATGGGGAGGCGAGACGAACTCGGTGTTCTGGGCGCGGCGGATGCTGCACGAGTCCACGGTGCACCGGGCGGACGCCGAGATCGCGCTCGGGCGCGAGCCGGACATCGCCGTGCCGGTCGCGGTGGACGGGTCCGAGGAACTCCTGGACAATCTGCGGGTCGCCCCGTGGCTCACCGAGGGCTTCGCCGAGCCGGCGGGGAGCGGAGAGCGGCTGCACTTCCATGCCACGGACGCCGGCGAGGCGGGGGAGTGGACGGTGACGCTGGTGCCCGGCGGCTTCACCTGGGAGCGGGGCCACGGAAAGGGCGACGTCGCCGTACGCGGGACCGCCGGTGATCTCCTTCTCCTCCTCTACGGCCGCCGCGACCCGGCCGAGGACCGCTACGAGCTCTTCGGCGACCGGCCCCTCCTCGACCGCTGGCTGACCAAGACCGCCTTCTGACCCGGTGGGAGAAGGTCACGGCGGTGGCGGCGCCTGGTTGCGGTGGGGGAGCGGCGTCCTTCTGCCGCCATGGGGGATGGTAGGCAGTGCACTTGTTCGAGAGCACTGCTCTTGACGGTGATGGGTGGTCTCGTGTTGACTGGTCCTGCGGGAGAGCGGTGCTCTCGTCAAGTGGGAGGAGAGCGGCGATGCGGACCAGGTTTCTGGAAAGGGCCGGGGGGCGGGTCGCCTACGACGTGACGGGGCCCGAGGACGGGCGGCCGATGATCCTGGTGCACGGGATGGGGGACACGCGGGCGACCTTCCGGTTCCTGGGGCCGCGTCTGGCGCGGGCCGGGTACCGGGTGGCGGCGATGGACGTGCGCGGGTATGGGGAGTCGAGCGCCGACTGGCCGAGCTACGACGTCGTGCCGATCGGAGAGGACGTGCTGGCCCTCGCCCGCGTACTCGGCGGTCCGGCCATCGTGGTCGGGCACTCCATCGGGTGCGCCTCGGCGGTGTGGGCGGCCGCGCGGGAGCCCGGGCTGGTCGCCGAGCTGGTGCTGATCGGCTCGTTCTCCGGGGACACGCCGGTCAAGTCGTGGATGAGGCTCGCCTCGCGGGCGGTGGGCCGCAGTCCGTATCTGTGGAGCATGTTCCTGCGCTCGTCCTACCCGACGGCGCGGCCCGCCGACTTCGACGACCACCTGCGCGCGATCAGGACCAACCTGCGCGAGCCGGGACGGGCGGCGGCGCTGCGCGCCCAGATCGAGGTGTCCCTGGCAGGGGTGGTGACCCGCTATCCGGAGGTGCGCTGTCCGGCGCTGGTGGTCATGGGCACCAAGGACCGCGACTTCGCCGACCCGGCGGCCGAGGCGCGGTCGATCGCCGCCAAGCTGGGCGGTCCGGCTGCGCTTCTGCTGGTCGAGGGCGCCGGACACTACCCGCACGCCGAGATGCCCGAGGCGACCGCGAAGGGCATCCTCGCCGCCCTTGACCATGGCCCTTCCGCCGGCCGCTTCGGTGACGGACCGGCCATGGGGTGTGCTGAGGCGACCGCGTGAGGCGTCCTTGCTGCTCTTGACCATGGTCTTCCCGGGGCCACTTCGTTGACGGGCCGGTAACCAGGGTGCTGAGGCGGTCGCGAGGTGAAGTGACAGGCTGCTGGGGGGCGTCCCTGGAAGGGGGCCGACCGGTCAGAAGGCGACGCCGCAGCGGAGGATGACGTTGGCGTAGGGGTGGGCCTCGCCGGTGCGGACGATGAGCTTGCAGGCGCCGGTCAGGTGTTTGAGCCGCTCGTGCGGCACATGCGACAGGCGGGGGAGCCGTTCTGCCAGCAGGGCGGCGCAGCCGGGGTTGGCCGAGCGGACCTCCTGGGCGGCGATGGCGCTCTCGACCACGATCTCGGCCAGGATGCCGTCCAGCACGTCGGCGAACGAGGGGATCCCTGGCAGGAACGCCAGGTCCACGACCTGCGCGCCGGACGGCAGCGGCATGCCGCTGTCGCAGATCAGCACCTCGTCGGTGTGCCCGAGCCGGGCGATGGCCCCGGCGAGGGCGGCGTTAAGGATGCCCGTGCGTTTCATGGCCCCTCGACCTCCTCCAAGGTCGGAAACGAACTCTGAGCCCCCGCCGCGCGCACCGTCGCCGCGCCGACCCGCACCGCGAACGCCGCGGCGGCGGCGACGCTGTCACCGCGCGCCAGCCGCCAGGCCAGCGCGCCGGTGAACGCGTCCCCGGCGCCCGTGGTGTCCACCACCTCGACCCGCGGGCTGGGGATCGCGGTGATCCCCGAGGCGCCGGCGACGAGGGCGCCGTCCGCGCCCAGGGTGATCACCACCGACCGGGGGCCGAGGGCGAGCAGCGCCTTGGCCTGGACGTGTGGCCGCGCCGCCACGCCGAGCACCATCGCGGCCTCGTGCTCGTTCACGACGAGCGGATCGCACCGGGCCAGCAACTCGTCCGGCACAGGAGCGGGCGGCGAGAGGTTGAGGACCACGCGGCGCGCCGCCCGCGCCGCCGCGAGGACCGTGGGCAGGGGCGTCTCCAATTGGAGGGAGACGATCGGGGCCGAACGGAGCAGGTCGCCGGACTCCGCCACGTCCTGCTCGCTCAGCCGTGCGTTCGCGCCGGGGGAGACGATGATGCTGTTGTCGCCCTCCGGCCCAACCGAGATCATCGCCACCCCGGTCGGCGCGGCCGTCGGCCGCAGGTGGCGGAGGTCCACCTCGTCGCGTTCGAGGGCCTCGCGGAGCAGCCCGCCGTAGGCGTCGTCGCCGACCCGGCCGAGCATCGACACGCGCCCGCCGAGCCGGGCGGCGGCCACGGCCTGGTTGGCGCCCTTGCCGCCGGGATAGGTGGCCAGGTCCGAGCCGAGGACGGTCTCGCCGGGGCGAGGACGCCGGTCGACGCGGACCACCAGGTCCATGTTGACCGACCCCACGACCACGACGTCGTACGGCCACGCCGCGCCACCACCACTCGGCCCGGCGCCGGTGGCCGCGACAGGCTCGTCCGGCTTGCTGCCGGTGGTCGCGACGGGCTCGTCTGGGTCGGCGCCGGGGGTCGTGGCGGGGCTGTACGGCCGCGGCCCTGGTGCGCCCCCGGCGGCATGGGGGTCGCCGGGGCCGTCCGGGGGGCGGTCGTTGATCACTTCATCGGTGGCCATGACGGTCAGGAGGCCGAGAACTCGGAGAGGTTGTCCTTGGTGGCGATCTTCACCGGCACGTCGAGGGTGGCCGGCAGCTTCTCGCCGCCGGCGGCCTTGACGGCGTTCTGGACGGCCTGCTGACCGAGCAACGCGGGCTGCTGGGCGACGCTGGCGGCCAGGGTGCCGTCCTGGATCGCCTTGAGACCGTCGGGGGTGCCGTCGAAGCCGACGACCTTGACCTGCTTGCCGGCCTTGGCGCCGAGGGCCTTGATGGCGCCGAGGGCCATCTCGTCGTTCTCGGCGAAGACGCCGGTGATGTCCGGGTGGGACTGGAGCAGGTTGGTCATGACGTCCAGGCCCTTGGTCCGGTCGAAGTCGGCCGGCTGCTGGGCGACGACCTGGATGCCGGCGTAGGCCTTGACGCCGTCGGTGAAGCCCTGCCCGCGGTCGCGCGCGGCGGAGGTGCCCGCGACGCCCTGCAGGACGACGACCTTGCCCTTCTCGCCCAGTTGCTCAGCCAGCTCCTTGGCCGCGAGCTTGCCCCCGGCCACGTTGTCGGAGGCGACCGTCTGGGCGACCTGGGCGTTGTTGACGCCGCGGTCGACGGCGAGGATCGGGATGCTGGAACGTTCCGCCAGCTTGACGGCGGGCGCGGCGGCGTCGGAGTCCACCGGGTTGAGGATGATCGCCTTCATGCTCTGGCTGGTGAAGTTCTGCACCTGGTTGACCTGCTGGGACGCGTCGTTCTGCGCGTCGGTGACGGTCAGGGTGGCGCCGAGCTTCTTGGCCTCGGCCTCGGCTCCGTCGCGCAACTGCACGAAGTAGGGGTTGTTGAGCGTGGAGATCGACATCCCGATCTTCACGCCTGAGCCGCCTGAGCCGCCGGAACCCCCGGAGGAGGCGCCTCCGGAGGAGCCGGAACCGCAGGCGGCGAGCCCGAGGGTGAGCGCCGCGCCGGCCAGGACAAGGGCGGGGATTCGCATGATGGTCTACCTCGTTGGTGTCGCGGTGGTTCGGAAGGTCGGGGACAGAGGGCATGGACGGTCTGGGCGGGCGGTGCGGCCGCCCGGCCGCCCGGCCGCCGCCGCGGGCGTATGGCGGGGCGGCGACGGTGGCGCGGCGCCGGGGCGGTGACGGTGGCGCGGCGCCGGGGCGTTCAGCCGGAGCCGCGGCGGCGGAGGGTGTCGACCAGCACCGCCAGCGCGATCACCACACCGATGACGACCTGCTGCCAGAAGGCCGAGACCGACAGCAGGTTCAGGCCGTTGCGCAGCACGGCCAGGATCAGCGCGCCGACGAGGGTGCCGAGCGCCCGGCCCTTGCCGCCGGACAGGCTCGCCCCGCCGATGACGACGGCGGCGATGGCGTCCAGCTCGTAGCCCGACGCCGCCTGCGGCTGCGCGGAGGCCAGGCGGCTGGCCAGGACGATGCCGGCGATCGCGGCGAACGCCCCGGACAGGGCGTAGGTGATCAGCTTCTGCCGGTCCACCTTGATGCCGGACAGCCGGGCGGCCTCCTCGTTGCCGCCGATGGCGTACATCGCGCGCCCGGCGTACGTGCGGTTCAGCACGACCGCCGTGACCACGCCCATGAGGGCCATGACCAGCACCGGGACCGGCAGGTACCCGCCGAGCGTGTCGCCGAGACGGGAGACGGCGTCGGGCATCGCGATCGGGCTGCCCTGCGAGACGACCAGCGCCAGCCCCCGCGCCACGCCCAGCATGGCCAGCGTGGCGATGAACGGGGGCAGCCGGCCGTAGGCGATCAGCGCGGCGTTGACCAGCCCGCAGGCCAGGCCGACGACCAGCGCGACCACCGCCGCCACCGGCCAGGGAAGCCCGGCGGAGGTGGCCGTCCAGGCCAGCGTGATCGCCGACAGCGCCGCCACCGCGCCGACGGACAGGTCGATGCCGCCGGTGATGATGACGAACGTCGCGCCGAACGCCAGGATCGCGGTGACCGCCGCCTGCACGCCCACGTTGAGCAGGTTCGTCACGGTCAGGAAGTCGCCGGACATCAGCGACAGCGCGACCGCGAGCACGACCAGCGCGACGACCGGGCCGTTCTCGGCGAGCAGCCCGCGCAGCGCGGGGCGCCGGGTGAGCACGTCAGTGGACACGAGCATCCTCCACCTCGGTGACGGCCAGGGCCATCACCGAGTCCTGTGTCGCCTCGGCCGCGTCGAGCTCGCCGACGAGCCTGCCTCTGGCCATGACCAGCACGCGGTCGCTCATCCCGAGGATCTCCGGCAGGTCGCTGGAGATCATGAGGACCGCGTGCCCGGAGGCGGTGAGGGAATTGATCAACTGGTAGATCTCGACCTTGGCCCCGACGTCGATGCCGCGCGTCGGCTCGTCCAGGATGAGCACGCGGGCGTCGGCGAGCAGCCACTTGCCGATCACGATCTTCTGCTGGTTGCCGCCCGAGAGCGTGCGGACCTCCTGGCCGAGATGGCTCATCCGCACGCCGAGCCGCGCCGCGACCTGGCCGGCCGCGGCCCGCTGCCCGGAGCGGTCGACGAACCCGCCGCGGGTCGCGCGGCGGAGGGTGACCAGGCCCAGGTTCTCCGCGACGTCCGCGCCGAGGACCAGCCCCTGGCCTTTGCGGTCCTCGGGGACCAGGCCGAGCCCGGCCTCCATCGCGGCGTGCACGTCGCCGCGGGGGAGCGGGCGGCCGTCCATCAGCACCTCGCCCGAGTCGTAGCGGTCGGCGCCGAACACGGCCCGCGCCACCTCGGTGCGGCCGGCGCCGACCAGGCCCGCCAGGCCCACGACCTCCCCCGCCCGCACCTCGAAGGAGACGTCGGTGAAGGCGCCGGCCCTGGTCAGGCCGTTGATCCGTAGGAGGGGCGGCCCCGCGTCGGCGGCCTGCCTCGGGTACTGCTGGTCGATGGGCCGGCCCACCATGAGCCGGACCAGCTCCTCCTGCGGCGTCGTCGCCGGCACCTCGCCGACCGAGCGCCCGTCCCGCAGCACGGTCACCCGGTCGCCGACCTGCCCGATCTCCTCAAGGTGGTGGGTGATGAACACCACCGCCACCCCCTGGTCGCGCAGTTGACGGACGATGGTGAACAGCCGCTGGACCTCGGTGGTCGTCAGCACGGCGGTCGGCTCGTCCATGATCAGGACGCGGGCGTCCAGCGCCAGCGCCTTGGCGATCTCGACCATCTGCATGCGGGCGATGCCCAGGTCGGCGACCTTCGTGCGCGGGTCGACCTCGACGCCGACCCGCGCCAGCAGCCCGCGGGCCTGCTCGTGCATCCGCCGGGTGTCGACCAGGCCGAACCGGCGTGGCGGCCGTCCGAGGGCGAGGTTCTCCCCGACGGTGAGCTGGGGGACGAGGTTGAACTCCTGGTAGATGGTGGCGATGCCGAGCCGCCGGGCGTCGGCCGCCGAACGGATCTCGACCGGCGCGCCGTCCACCAGGATGCGGCCGGAGTCGGGGTGGTAGGCCCCGGAGAGCATCTTGATCAGCGTGCTCTTGCCGGCGCCGTTCTCGCCCAGCAGGACGTGCACCTCTCCCGCGCGCAGCACGAGGTCGACGCCGTCCAGGGCCACCACGCCCGGGAACCGCTTGCCCAGGCCCTCGACCCGCAGGACCTCCCGCGCGTCCGTGCGGCCCGCCCCCCGCTCGCTCATGCCGTTCCCCTTCCGACGACCGCGTCCGGTGTGTCCCCGTGCCCGTCCGGTCTGACCTCGTGCCCGTCCGGTGTGTCCGGGTGCCCGTCCGGTGTGCGGTCGTGCCCGTCCGGGGGACGTGCGTGCGGTCGGGCTTCGCCGCAGGACTCGCGGACGACGAGGTGGGCGGGGAGCACCACCGAGTCGGCGCGCCTTCCCCCCAGGATGTCCAGCAGCACGCGCACCGCGCCGCGGCCCAGCTCCGCCGTCGGCTGGCTGATCGCGGTGACCGGCGGGTCGGTGTGACTGAACCACGGCACGTCGTCGAACGACGCCAGCCCGATGTCGCCGGGTATCCGAAGCCCCCGCTTCCGGATCTCGTCCAGCGCACCGAGTGCCATGAGGTTGTCGCCCAGGAAGATGACCTCGGGCGGCTCGGGAAGGTCCAGCAACGCGGCGGTGAGCGCCTGCCCGCTGCCGGCCCGGAAGTCGCCGACCCGGACGTACTCCGGGGGCACCTCTAGCCCGGTCTCGGCCGCCGCCATGAGGAACGCCCTTGTCCGCTCACGGCCGGTGGACAGCGTGCCGGGCCCCGAGATGAAGGCGACCCGCCGGTGGCCGAGGGCGCGCAGGTGGCCGGCCAGCCGTCTGATCGCCTCGGTCCCGTCCGCGCGCACCGAGGGGACGTCCAGGCCGGGAAGGGTCCGGTCTAGGAAGACCAGCGGCCGCCCGCCGCGCGCGACCTCCTCGATGAGCGGCGTGACCTCGGCGGTCGGGCAGATGAGCAGCCCGTCCACCCGCTGCTCCAGCAGGGTGCGCACGTAGTGGTCCTGCTGGTCGGCCCGCTCGTCGGCGTTGCCGATGACCACGGTGTATCCGGCCTCCCGCGCCCCGTCCTCGACGGCCCGCGCCAATTCGGTGAAGAACGGGTTGAGGATGTCGCCGATGATCAGCCCGAGCGTCCGGGTCGCCTCGGTGCGCAGGGAGCGCGCCACGGCGTTCGGCACGTAGTTCAGGGCCGTCATCGCGGCGTACACCCGGCTCCTGGTCTCCTCGGTGACGGACGGGCTGTCGTTCAGCACGCGGGAGACCGTGGCGACGGAGACGCCGGCCTGCGCGGCGACATCCTTGATCCGGGCCATCGGTCCTCCATGTAATCGATTTCATGAGGGTATGTAATCGATTACATGGCTGTAAACCGGACATCTCGTGACCTGTGTCACATCATCCGACCCCGGAAACGGGTGAAAGACCCGCATTGCGGCTCCGGGTGGCCGCCGGTGACAATGGATCCGGCACCGAGGAGGTCACCGATGGGCCAGGACGACGACGCGCCCGCGGAGCGCTTCACCGACGAGGAGTACGCCTTCCTGCGCTTCGTCAGGTTCGGGCAGCTGCCCGAGCGGATCCTGCCGAGCCAGATGGTGGAAGAGATCAAGACCGACCTTCCGCAGGACGTCCCGGAGCGTGCCTTCGACGCCCGCAAATGGGGCGAGGCCGGCGGCCTCTGAGCCCGCCCTCTCGCCAGGCTGGCCGCTCGGATCGGGCCGCAAGCGCGGTAGCATCTCCGCCACGAACGCGATCAACGGCTAGGAGTGCCACATGCGCAAGATCGTGCTCTACCATCTGATGTCGCTGGACGGGATCGCCTTCGAGGACGGCGACTGGATGGCCGACGACGGCCCCCAGCTCATCGCCTACCTCGACCGGGTCATCTCCACCCAGGACGAGGTCCTGCTGGGACGCGGGACCTACGACTACTGGGCCGGTTACTGGCCCACGTCGGACTTCCAGCCCTTCGCCGACTTCATCAACGGCACCCGCAAGCACGTCGTCACCTCCAGCCCGCTCACTCAGGAGTGGGCGAACTCCACCCCGGTCACCACCCCGGTGCGCGACTACGTGACCGCCCTCAAGCAGGGATCCGGCGGTGACATCGGCGTCCACGGCAGCATCGACCTGGCGCGCTCCCTGCTGCAGGCCGGGCTCGTCGACGAGTTGCGACTGGTCGTCGCACCGGCGGTGGTGGGGCACGGCAGGCGGGTGTTCGAGGGCGACGACGTACAGTCGTGGACGCTGCTCGACGTCGAACGGGGCAAGAACGGCACGCTGTTCCTGGACTACAGCCGCTGAACCATGCGCAGCGCCTGATGGATATCGCCGGGCGGAGCGACCCCGGGTCGTCCTGGCGGAGGCGGGCGTGGCGACCGGCGGACGCCCGCCTCCCCGAGGCCGGCGGGTCGGCTGTCGCGGGTCACCTGTCCGGGGCGTCGATGACGCGCTTCCAGCCGGGGCCGAGGGCGGCGGCGTAGGCGGCGCGCTCGTGGACGAGCCCCGACCAGCTCTCGGGCCGTTCGGCCACTGCAAGGCAGTCGCTACCGTGCAGGCCCCACACCTCGGCCTCCAGCCAGCACAGCCGCCGGTACTTGCCCGGCGCGGTCACCTGGGAGCCGAAGTCCCATCCCACCGCCGAGACCGCCTTGCCGGAGAACTGCCGCGCGGCCCGTTCGACGTACGCGCGCCGGGTGACCGTCTCAGGGTGCAGGAAGGACAGGTCGAAGCCGTTCAGGCCGAGGCCGAAGGCGGCCAGTCCGAACAGGAACGTCGGACGCACGCCCCTGGCCGCGCAGTACGCGGCGATCCGCCGCGCCCCGCGCAGCGCCCCGGCGTAGGACAGGACGTACAGCCGCTTCAGCGCGTGCGTCTCCAGGTAGCGGCCGACGGCGGCGATGACGGTGGCCCCGGAGGCGACGGTGTCGGCGATCAGCAGCGTGTCGGCGGGCGCCTCGATCTGCGCGTAGGGCACCTCGACGTGCGCCGACGCGCCCGACACGGCCACGCGCGAGGTGGCGACCAGGTTCAGCGGCAGATTGTGCCCGCTCTGCCGCAGGACCGCGTCCCCGAGCTGGTACACCAGCCCCTTGCTCAGGATCACCAGCTCGGCCGTCCTGGCCGGGTCGTACTCGTCGGCGAGGTGGCCGGCGAAGTGACGGCTGGACGCCAGGCAGGCGCGCCGGAATCCGGCCCCGATGAGGTTGCGGTCGAAGAGCATGCGTTCGAGCGCCTCGTTGCGCACGACGTAGAGCCGGGAGCCGTGCGTCCCGGTCTCGATCAGTTCCGCGGTGCTGCCTTCGGTGTCGAGCACCATGGGGCCTCCTTCGGGTCGTCCAGGATCCGGGCCGGCCCTCAGGTGGTGCCGGTCATCCCGGGGTTCGGTCGAGCAGCCGCAGCGCCTCCAGCATCGGGACGTCCCCGTGGAGGACGTTGTGGCGGTATTCGCTGATCGCCCCGCCGAGCCAGCCGGGCACGTCGCCCGTCGCGGGCACGCCACCGGCCTCCACCAGCGCCGCGAGGGCCTCGCCGGCGCGCAGGAAGTCCTCGACGACGGCCGCCGACAGCGCGGCGACGTGCGGATGGACATAGTCGTGGACGGTCGCTCCCCGATATTCGAGCAGGTCGGCCCGGTACTTGGAGTTCGGCGGCGCGACGGTGACGACGGGCGTGCCGAAGGCCGCCGCGGCGGCCATCTCGACGCCGATGCCCAGGCCCCGCCTCTCGCGCGCGTCCACCACGACCGCTGTCGCGATCATGACCTGGTACATGTCACGGCCGAACTGCCCGAGGGTGTTGCCCGGGTCGGTGATCGGGTCGTCGGGGTTGAGGAAGACGACCTCGTGCGGCGCGGCTCCCTTGGCGACCTCCATCCTCTCCGTGTCGGACCACGTGAGCTTCCCGCGGTCGCGAGAACCCTTGGTGATCGAACCGGAGCAGTACACCGAGACCTTCACTGGTGCTTTCCCTCGCCCTGATCGCACCGCCCGCGGCGCTCACCCGCCCCGGACGCCCGGCCCGCGGCCGGTCCGGCGCGGGATACCGGGAGCGGTCAGCCGAGCGTGCGGGCCATCCGATCCACCACGGCCGCCACGTTGGACAGCGCGTCCCCACAGGTGACGGCGGGACCGAAGCGCCGCGACCTCCCGGCGCCGATGACCGCGAGCCTGAAGGCGTCCGCCGAGCCGTTCCCGAACAGCATCGAGGTCATCATGCCGAACTCAGGGCTGGATCTCAGAAGAACGAGCTCCTTCCAGGTCGCCGTGCGGTGCACGAAGTGATCCACGCGCAGCCATCGGAGCGCGAGATCGAGGCGGCGGGAGGACAGCACCCGCCCTTTCATCTCCTCCGTCTCGCCGAGCCGGCACGAGAGCGGCCCGATCGGCAGGTCCATGAGAACGGCGGTGTCCAGGTCGCGGACATAGCAGCGCAGGTAGGCGGCTGACAGGAACAGTGCCAGCAGGCTCCCGGCGTCCCCCGGCACCGGCGCGGGCAGTGTCCTGGCGACGAAGCGGGCGACGAAGGCCTGCCCCTCCAGCCGGTCGGGCGACTTCGCCAGGATGTTCGCGACCCTGCCGTGCGGGCGGCGCCATGCGCGCGCCATCGCGTGCACGACGCCGGTCAGGTCGCCTCCGGGGGCCAGCGCCCGCACCCACAGCTCGGTGATGCCGGCGGCCGTCGGTCTGCCGAAGCGCGGGTACCACATGGGCTCCGGCGCCGAACGCAACCGGGGCGGCGGCGCCGAGTACGGGTTGCGCTCGTCGTGGCGGTACTCGCGGGCCTTGAGGTCGCGGTAGGCGGTCAGCTCCGGCGTGGGCGAGGTGTGCCGGACCAGTCCTTCGCGGACCAGCGGCGCCATCCGCTCCAGGAACACCGCGAACCATGGCAGTTCGAACATGTACGAGGAGGGGAAGATGAGGTAGGCGTCGGTCAGCAGGACGGCCAGGCGCGTCGTGCGCAGTGCCTGTTCGAGGATGCGCCCGGTGTCGTGCCCGGTGGCGTCCCGGCCCTGGCAGGCCAGGATCTCCGGGTTGACGTAGTGCATGAACAGCGACCGTTCCCGCCGATAGACGCCCCTTTCATCCCCTTCGCGGCCCTCGTACATCGTCCCGTCGTACGTCGTCCCGACCCCGTCGTACGTCGTCCCGCGTTGGCCGGATGCCGCCCCGCGGCCGTCGCGCGCGGCGCGCCCGGGGGCACGGGAGACCCCCGGCCGCGCCGGCGCGAGGGCCCCGGACGGCCCCGGCGGTTCGCGCACGACGGTCACGTGCATGTCGCGTCCGGCCGTGTACGCGTCGCGCCGGGCCGCCACCCGCTGGACGCGGTCACCGTTCATCGTCGTCCGCGCCCGGGGGCACGTTCTGGTCGCGGCCGGCGGTGTAGGCGTCCCGCCCGGCGGTGATCCGCTGCACCACGGTGAAGGAGTCGCGCCCGGCGAGGTGCAGGTCGCGCACGAGCTCCTGGACCTCGGGGGCGGCCTCCCCGTGCTCGGCCAGGAAGTCCGCGAGCAGGCCCGCCCAGCGGCGGCCCTCCTCTTCGGCGACCGGCGTGAGGACCACGGGGGACTCCCGCAGGCGCCGTTCGCTGCTCTCGAGCTCGCGCACCAGGTCGGGGGCGCGGGCGGCGGCGTGGTGGCCGAAGATCTTCCCCAGGCGCGCCTTGGTCGCCTCCCAGGTGTCACGGGTCATGGCCTGGACCAGAGCCGCTCCCGCGGCGGCGGCGAGGCCGGCCAGGGCGGGATCCATCGCTTGAACTCCTCTGCGTGCGACGCGTTCCCCACTGGACGGCTGATGCCAGGCCAGTATGCAGCGCCCCGCGGAGTTTTTCCACGCATCGTGGCATTTCGCATGAATGTTTACTGAGTAAGGAACCGACAATCATGTCAACGACGAGTTATGGACATCGGTCGGCCCTGGCGAGGGCGGCGGGAGTGTTTCCGTGGACGGCGCCGAGCCCCAGGTGGGGACCCGTTCCGCTGGTCGCCGGGCCGTCGGACGCTATATCTCGATCGACGGGCGCCAATCGCCGAGGTGCGTGCGGACGGTCCGTTCGGCGGCCTGCGCGGGCGTCAGCTGGGGCCGGTTCTCCGGGACGGGAATCGCGGCGCCAGGGCCGAAATTGCGATATTCGGCGAATCGCGCGTCCTGCCAGTGATAGCCGGAGCTCATGTCCACATAGGGGGTGGCCGGATCGATGCCGGGCCCGATCCGGGTCTCGCGGACGGTCAGCATCGGAACGGCGGTCGGGTCGCTGCCGGGCCGCCAGGGGCGGGCCAGGCCGTAGGAGGCGTCGGGGACCGCGCCGTTGATCGCGCACCTGGCCGCGAGGAACCCGTGCGGGTTCGCCGCGGCCGTGCTGGGCGCGAAGACGTACCCGTAGGGCCGGAACGTCACCTCCCGGGGCAGGATCTCCAGTGCGCACCGGTCGAAGACGGCGGTGGCCCGGCCGAAGACGAAGTCGACGTCGCCCTCGATGTGGCAGTGGCGGTAGTACTGCCGGGCGAAGGCGGCCAGGCCGACGGTGTCGGCGTACAGGGTGTCCTGGTGGCCGAGGAAGCGGCACCCGTCGAACACCGACCGGTCGCCCATGACCTTCGCCGCCACCGCCTGCGTCGCCGTGACCTCCGGGTGGTCGGCGCGCAGCCAGTCGTTGGCGAAGGTGAGGCGCAGCGCCGTGAACCCGTCGGCCTGGACCGTGGTCGTGGCGCTCCCGCTGGTGCCGTAGGTGCCTCCGTCCGGCTTGGGGGTGCCGGAGGCGTTGCCGTACACGATCGTGACGTCGCGGGGGTCGCCGGTGGCGCCGACGAAGGCGAGGCCGGTCTTGGCCCGGGCCACCGTCACCGTCTCCCGGTAGGTCCCCGCGGCGATGACCAGAGTCCAGCCGCGCTCGGGGCCGTCCGGGGTCGCGTCGACGGCGGCCTGGACGGTGGTGTGGTCGCCCCGCCCCTGCGCGTCCACGTACAGCGTGCGCTCGTGCAGCCGGTGGGCCGGGGAGCCATGGCGCCCGAACGGACGGGTGCGCGCGCCCGAGGCGGCCGCGTCGTTCGTGGCCGAGCCCTGCGTGGCCGGGTCCTGGACGCCGGGGGCCTCGGTGTCGGGGCCGGATGTGCCGGCGAGGGCGGCCGCCGGGGCGAGCAGGACGCCGGCGGCGACGGCCATGCCGCCGGCCAGCACCTGACGCCGCGCGAAGGATCCTGGGGATGACGACATGGCCTCTCCTCGTACACACATGTGAACGGCTTCCATGTATGAGAACACCTGAAAGCTAAGGAGCCACCATGGCCCTGTCAATACCGGCGCACACCCCGGCGAAGCCGTCACGGAGCTCAACGGCTACCC
The DNA here is from genome assembly GCF_040607475.1 of Sphaerisporangium sp. NPDC005288. Taxonomy (NCBI): domain Bacteria; kingdom Bacillati; phylum Actinomycetota; class Actinomycetes; order Streptosporangiales; family Streptosporangiaceae; genus Sphaerisporangium; species Sphaerisporangium sp. NPDC005288. The sequence continues at coordinate 60,778 of NZ_JBEXGT010000008.1, forward strand.
GTAAGATCCTTTACAGATCCTCGGCCTGTCATGAGCCGAGTTGATCGTCGATCGGGGGATTCGCATGCTCACGCGCAGAGACACGCTACGGCTGCTCGCGGGGGCCGCCACGGTGGGAGCCGCGTCGCGGGCGCTGCCGGCCGTCGCCGGGACGAGCGGCAGGGCCGCCGCCCAGGTGTGGAAGGTCACCGGTAAGAGCGCCTCAAGCCTGGCGTCCTTCGACAACACGCTCAAGGCGTTCATGCAGGCGCGCGGCATCCCGCACGCCTCGCTCGCCGTCGTGCGCAAGGGCAGGCTCGTGCTGGCCCGCGGCTACAACTGGACCGAGAACACCACCGCCCTCGCCCAGCCGACCTCGCTGTTCCGCGTCGCCAGCCTCAGCAAGCCGGTCACGTCGGCCGCCGTGATGAAGCTCGTGCAGGACGGCAAGCTGAGCCTGACCGCGAAGGTCGCGCCGCTGCTCGGGCTGAGCACCGCCGCCGACGCCCGGCTCGCGAGCGTCACCGTGCTTCACCTGCTGCAGCACCTTGGCGGCTGGGACCGCGCCGTCACCCCCGACCCGATGTTCGCCGACCGCGCCGTCGCCGCGGCGGTCGGCGGGACGCTGCCCGTCACCCAGGCACAGATCATCAAGTACGTGAGCGGACGCCGGATGGACTTCGCCCCGGGCACGAAGTACGCCTACTCCAACTACGGGTACCTGCTCCTGCAGAAGGTCATCGAGAAGGTCTCCGGGCAGGCGTACGCCACCTACGTGCAGCAGAAGATCCTCGCGCCGATCAAGATCGGCCGGATGGTGCTCGGCAGGTCGGCGAAGTCCCTGCGGCGCTCCACCGAGGTGCCGTACTTCTCCACCAAGCCCGGCTCGACGGTGCTGGACACCACCGGCGCGCTCGTCCAGGCCCCGTACGGCGGCTTCAACCTGGAGAACATGGCCGGCCACGGCGGCTGGCTCTCCTCGGCCGTCGACCTGGCCAGGTTCACCCGCCTCTACGACGCCGCCGGGGTGCTCACCTCGGCCTCCATCACCAAGACGTTCGCCAAGCCCGCCACCGGCGTCAACGCCGACGGCTGGTACTACGGGCTCGGCTGGATGGTGCGCCCGGTCACCGGCGGCACCGGCAGGAACACCTGGCACGACGGATCGCTCCCCGGCACCTCCACCCTCATGGTGCGCAGGAACGACGGCCTGAGCTGGGTCGTGCTCTTCGACCAGCGCGACGACCCTTCCGGCCTCGGGTACGGCGACATCGACGCCCTGCTGCACAAGGCCGCCAACGCCGTGACCACCTGGCCCACCACCGACCTGTTCCCTGCCTACTCCCTCTGACTCCCTCTCACTCCCTCTGACGGCCGTGCCGGCTGACGGCGGGTTCATGCTTGGTGCGGGACGGCGCCGGCCGGGGCCTCAGACGCTGAGGCGGTGGTGGGTCAGGAGGGCGGGGAGAGGAGTGCCGAGGGCCCATTCGGCGAGGTCGCCGCGGTCGACCATCGCCAGGGCCGCGGCCTGGCCCTCGCGGAGGGCGGGCGGGGTGAACCCGCTGGAGGTGACCAGGACGCCGGTGTGACCGGCGAAGGTGTGGGCGAGAGCGTCGAGGAACTCGCGGACGTGCGGAGCGCCGAGATTGCCGGTCCAGCGTTTGCACTGCACGGCGAACGGGCGGCCGTCCGGGGCGGTGGCCAGGATGTCCACCCCGCCGTCCCCGGCCTTGCCCACCACGCGGACCTTGCGGAAGCCGTCCCGCCGCAGCAGCTCGGCCACCAGGTGCTCGAACCGCTCGCCGCTCATGCGGTCGATGGCCTCCAGGCGGGCGTTGGCCTGGAGGTAGTGGTCGCGATGGCGGCGCGCCCGGCGGGCCGCCAGGAAGGCCACCCCCAGCAGGACGGCCCCGGCGGCGAGGGTGGCGATCAGCAGCCCCGGCCATGACGCCCGCACGAACTTCACCGTCGCGTTGACCAGGGGGACCGCCGCCACCAGCCCCGCGACCGCCCACATGATGCCCTCACCGCCGGAGCCGCGCCCTCCGCGCCGGGCGGGCCGTCGTCGCGCCATCGGGAACCTCCTCGGAAGTCAGGTGGTCTCACCGACGAGTGTGAACGCCGCCACCGACAATTCCGGGCCCGCTCAACGGCGCGGGCGGGCGGTCATTGGGTGGCGGCGGTGCGCAGGGCCTGGAACTGGGCCAGCAGTGCCCGGTCGCCGGACAGGCGGACGGCGTCGCCGCCGCCGCGGTTCCACAGCCACAGCAGCAGCGGCTCGGCCTCGCCGCTCACCAGGGCGTCGCCGTCGAAGCCGGTGGCGGCGTCCCGCACTTCCACCTCGCCCGGGACGGCCCGCAGGGTCCAGGCATGGTGGCCGGTGGCGATCGACAGCGGCCGGGAGTCGGGCGCGTCGAGCAGCGTGCCGAACTCGTCCTTCCAGCGGGTGCTCCCGTACCCCACGAAGAGCTTCAGCACCTCGTCCACTCCGTCGAAGGCCAGGTCGCCGGCGATGGGAGAGAGGCCGCCCCCGGCGGCGAGCTCGGCGTCGATGCGGTGGATGACGGTCTCCTGGGCCATGCGGCGGATCCAGAACCCGACCGTCTGGTCGGGCTCGTGCCAGGTGGCCGCCGGGTCGGCGGGCGTGTGCTCCGCGAAGATGGTGGTCAGCCGCTCGTAGTACCGGTCGAGCGCGGTGACCGGGTCCGCGGGGATGGCCTCGGGCCAGTCGTCGGGGAACGCGCCGAGCCGGATGCACTCGACCTTGTGCAGATAGACCTTGGCGACATGCTCCACCAGATCGGCCACGGTCCAGTCGGGGCAGGACGGCACGGGGGCCGTGGGGTCGGTGGCGACGACGGCGGCACGCAGGAGCGAGAAGTTCTCCGCGAGATGCTGGAGAAGACGGGAGGATTCCATGCCCCCATCGAACCAGCCCACCTGACTTCCGCGCTCACCCATTTCCCCGCCCCCTCCCGACTCGGCGGATCAGAGAGGTCCTTCCTGCCCACTCGTAAGTCAGGGAGGACCTGCCTTCCGATCGGTGGGTCAGGGAAGTTCCTTCCCCTCCCGGTAGGTGGGTCAGGGACGTGCCTGCCGTTCGTCGTGGGCGCGGATGAGGAACTTGGGGACGACCATGCGCCAGGCGTCGGTGACCAGCTCGCGCATCTCGTCGTGGCCGAGGGCCGACAGCCGGGCGCGGACCCATTGGTAGCGCTCGTCGGACGGCAGGGGCATGAGAAACTTCTCCGGCTCGGAGGCGACCAGGGCGGCGCGCTCCTCCTTCGGGAACCCGAACCCCATCAGCGTCTCGTCGGGGGAGATCGAGGCGTAGACGATGCCCCGCACCCGGAACTTCACGTGGTCACGGACCAGCGCCTCCTCGGTGCGGGCGAGCGACATCGCCACCCGCCGCACGTCCTCGACCGTGATCGTCCGCTCGTCTTCAATGGTCACGGTCGGCACGGTAACCGCCCCCACCGACATTCCGCCGGGGCGCCCAGAACTGCCTGCCGATGAGCTGCGGGGATCCGGGCCGAACGCCTGGCGGTCAGCAGAAAAGAGACCTCGCCGGGCCGATCGGCCGGCCCGGCGAGGGTGGTGCCCGAAGATCTTCGTAGTGGGATCAGGTACGGGTCCAGCGCTGGTTGGCGCCGCCGTTGCAGTCCCAGATGGCGAGCTTGGTGCCGTTTGCGGTGGCGTTGTTGGGCACGTCCAGGCACCTGTTGGCGCCGACGGCGGTGATGGTGCCGTCGGAGTTGAACCGCCACTTCTGGTTGTTCTGCCCGTTGCAGTCCCAGATGATCACGGTGGAGCCGTTGGCCGTGCCGCCGCCGTTCACGTCCAGGCACTTGTTGCCGTACACCCGCAGCTCACTCGCGCTGGTCGTGGTCCACTGCTGGTTGGCCTGCCCGTTGCAGTCGGAGATCTGCGCCTGCGCGCCGTTGGCCTGCGAGCCGCCGGTCACGTCCACGCACCGGCCCGATCCGACGCCACGGATGGCGCCCGCGCCACCTGCGGTGGGAGTGGGGGTCGGGGTCGGGGAGACCGTGGGCGAGGGAGAGGGCGACGGGCCGCCGGACTGGAACTGCGTGAAGAACTTCCACACCTCTGCCGGGGTCCAGCTCTTCCAGCCGCCGCAGGTGCAGCCGTCGATCGGACCCGGGTCGTGGCCTCCGTCGAACGCCGCCCAGGCGACCGGATACCCGGCCCGGCACCCGGAGTAGTACGTGACGACGTGCGTCAAGCTGCCCTGTGCCGGCTCGGGCGGGTTCTGCGCGGTGCAGCCGTTGTTCCTGACGAACGTGTCCCGCAGCGACCGTCCCGTGGCGATGGACAGCGTGCCGTCGCGGAGTCCGTGGACACCTATGTACGCGACGGGCTGGGTGCCGCCGCTGCACCCGCTGAGCTGTCCGCCGGAGTAGACCGCGACCGCGCGGAAGACCGTCGGCCGGGCGCAGGCCAGCGCGTACGTCATCGAGCCGCCGTAGCTGAACCCCGCGGAGAAGACCTGCGAGGTGTCGACGCACAGGCCGGCCTCGATCTGGCTCAGCATGTTGTCGACGAAGGTCACGTCCTGGCCGCCGGAGTTGCCCCAGCCGTTGCCGATGCCCTGTGGCGCGACGAAGATCGTGCTGTTGTTCGCGGCGTCCGCCAGTCGCCTCAGGCCGTAGTACGACCAGTTGTACCCGTCGGTTCCGCCGGAGTCGACGTCGTTGGCCGTGCCGCCCACCCAGTGGAATCCGAAGATCAACCGGTATTGGCGGTTGTTGTCGTAGGAGGGCGGGACCCGCAGGATGTAGCTGCGGTTCTGGCCGCCGCTGCTGATCGTGTGCGAGCCGCTCGCCAGCGTGGGGGCCTTGCCGCATCCGCTGGTCGGCGCGGCCGCGGCCGACGCGCTCTCGCGGATGCTGCTGAGCGCCGCCTGACCCGTGGCCAGGACCAGCAGTGCCGCGACGGCGACCGCCCCGAAGATGGATCTGTGTCTCAACATGGGGCGGTCCCCTCGGCGAGGGACGGGGGAGAGAAAATCATCATTTCTCCTTGATCAGGGGGTGAGACATCGGCCGGCAGGCATGGCCGGCCGTTGATCCGGCACCTTCCGGGTGAACGCGGCGGCGCCGGATCCCGGCGGAAGGGGATGCGTCCCGGGGCCCTCACCGCGGCCGGACCGCGTTTCGAGGGTCGAGCGTCCGGAGCGTGTCGAACCGTTTCGCATTCTCTTCGCGCTGGTGTGAGGTGACGCACAGCGGAGCACATCCGACGATGACGGGACCTGTCAACGACGCCCCGTCTCGTCGCGATGCGCTCCTCACTTGTCTCTTGCCTTGACCAGGTAAGACGTATGACCACATTTGACACATGTAGTGAAATTTTCACCGGAACGGTTCGCGCGTTCGATGACGTGGCGCCAGGCCATTTTCCGCCTGCCCCGGCCGGGCACGGGCGCTGCCGGCATGGGCGCTCGAATCAGATCGGTTCCTCGTCGGACGGGCACCTGCTCGGCCGGTGCCAGGCAGGGACGGAGATGGGGCGCCGTGGTCAGGTCGTCCGGGCCGGCGCGGGCTCGATGACCGCGACGACGCGCTCCTCGTCTCGCGGGTACGGCCGCCCGATGTACTTGTCGGCCAGCCGGTCGATGATCGTCCAGGCCGCGTCGCCCTCCAGCCACTCGACGACGCGGCCGCGGATGATGACCGGCCGGAACGGGTCGTCCTGCGGCGTCAGGGAGAGCGCGACCCGCGGGTCGCGGCGAAGGTTCCGGGCCTTGCGGGAGCCCGGGCCGGTCATGATCACGACGTGGTCGCCGTGCGTGCCGACCCAGAGGGGGACGGAGTGGGGCGCGCCGTCGGGCAGGACGCTGGCGAGGTGGGCGATCGAGGTGCCGTCGAGCACGCGGCGCACTTCGGGTCGAGCATCGTGGTCATCTCCTGGCGGGGGTCATGGGCGGGCTGGTGGCAGTGGTCGCCGGTGGGCGACGTGAGGTTGCCGGTGGCGAGGGTCATCGCTCGATCGCGTAGTGCAGGTGGGTGACCCCGGACGCCGGGACGGCTTCGATGAGGCGGAGCCGCACGTGCTCGGGCAGCGCCTGGAAGAAGGGCCGGCCGCCGCCGAGCAGGACCGGCACCTGGTGGAGGACCACCTCGTCGATGAGCCCCGCCTTCAACGCCGCGGTCACGACCCCTCCGCCCATGAGGAAGACGTCCCGGCCGCCGGCGGCCGCGCGGGCCGCGGCGACCGCGTCCTCGATGCCGGTCGTGACCAGGGTCTGCCGCTCGGTCATCTCCGGCGCCGGCCGGTGGCTGAGGATGAACGGCCGGGCCGTCGGGTGGGGTCCGCCGCCTCCGAAGTGGTCGGAGTCCTCGTAGGTGTTGCGGCCCGCCACGAGCGCGCCGACGCGCCCGGCGAGGGCGTCGAACAGGCGCGCGCTGGGCCCGCTCAGCTTGAACCCGTCGAACACCTGGCTGGGGGTGTCGCCGTCGAAGTACCAGTCGAAGAGCATCGTCCCGTCGCCCAGGCCGCGCCCCGCGCCCGGCTCGCGACCGGTGATGTACCCGTCGACCGACACCGCGTGGGCGCTGATGACCTTGCTCATCCGCGTGATCCTTCCTGGAGTATCTTGAAGAGACTCCATGACCGTAGCAGGCGACGTTCCCTAAGGGAACTCTGATTGCTATGCTGATTCCATGCAGCGCACGGACTTCAGCAGAATGGCGTGCTCGATCGCGCGCACGCTCGACGTCATCGGAGAGCCCTGGTCGCCGCTGGTGCTGCGTGACATCTGGGTCGGCCTCACCCGGTTCGAGCAGCTCCAGGCCGACCTCGGAATCTCACGCAAGGTCCTCACCGAGCGGCTGAACCACCTGGTCGAGCATGGAGTGATCGAGCGCCGTCCCTACGACCGGCGACCCCGCTACGAGTACGTCCTGACCCAGAAGGGCACCGAGCTGGTGGACCTGCTCATGGTCATGACCGGCTGGGGAGACAAATGGCTCGCCGGCGAAGCCGGCCCCCCGGTGCTCTACCGCCACCACGCCTGCGGCGAGGTCAGCGCGGTCGACCTGCGCTGCACCCACTGCGGCGAACCGATGCACGCCCCCGACGTCGACCCCCTCCCAGGCCCCGGCGCAGCCACGTGACCCTGTTCGGCAGCGGTCAGTCGTGGGTGGGTGGGTGGGCGCGGCATCGGTCGCCGGCGGCGGGGGCGAGGGGTGGGGTTCGCCTCCTCGCCGCCGGACCTGTTCGTCAGAAAATGGTGCGGGTGAGGAGGAGGGCGACGTCGTCGTACTGGCGGGGGAGGGCGGCGATGATGGATTCGCAGGTGGACTCGAGGGTGGGGCCGGGGGAGGCGAGGGCGCGCCGGAGGGTGGCGATGCCGGTGTCGATGTCCTGCTCACGGCTTTCGACCAGGCCGTCGGTGTAGAGGGCCAGGGTGCTGCCGGGCGGCATCGGCACCTGGGTGGTGGTGAAGGCGCGGGCGAAGGCGGGGTCGCCGAGGCCGAGCGCCAGCCCCGCCGGGAGGTCGAGCACGGAGGCCGTGCCGTCGGGGCTCACCAGGATGGGCGGCGGGTGGCCGGCGCAGGCGAGCGAGCAGGTGTGGGTGGCGAGGTCGACGATGGCGTAGAGGCACGTCGCGCACTGGATGGCATCCATGTCCTCGGCCATGTGGTCCAGCCGGCGCAGCACCGCGTCCGGGGGCTGGTCGGTGCCGGCGAGGGCGCGAACGGCGGCGCGCAGCTGACCCATCGCGCCGGCGGCCACGGCGCCGTGCCCCATGGCGTCCCCGACGACCAGGGCGATGCGGGTGTCCGACAACGGGATGACGTCGTACCAGTCGCCGCCCGCCCGCATGGCGCTCGCCGGGAGGTAGCGGTGGGCGACCTCCAGGCCGTGCGGTGCGGTGAGCGTGCGCGGCGCGAGGTTGTCCTGCAGGGCCTGCGCGGTGCGCCGCTCGCGGGTGTAGAGCCGGGCGTTGTCGATGGAGATGGCCGCCCGGACGGCGAGGTCTTCGGCGAGCGCCTTGTCGTGCTCGTCGAAGCGGCTGCGGTCGGGGAAGCGCGACAGGGCGATGAAGCCGAGGACCATGCCCCGGGCGGTCAGCGGCACGGTGAGGAAGGAGGACATCTCGAGGTAGCGCAGGGCGGGTTCGCCGAGGACGCCGATGATGCGGTCGAGGTAGTCGATCTCCAGGTCGGCCGCCGAGGAGAACACCGGCGCGTTCGCCGTCATGCACCGGGAGGCCGGATGGCGGGCGCTGTAGCCGACGACCTCGTCGACGGGGAAGGCGGCGTGCCACTTGACCTCGTCGGTCTGGCGGGCGCCGAGCTTGAGGGCCAGGCGGCGGACGCGCATCGACCCGTCGGGGGCGCGCTCGGGGTGTTCCTCGTCTCTGAGCAGGCCCTCGATGACGTAGAGGGTGGCGGTGTCGGCGACGCGCGGCACGGCGAACGCCGTGAAATCCTCGGCGGCCTGCCGGGGGTCGAGGGTGGCGCTCATGTGGGTGCTCAGCTCGTCGAGGAGGGCGAGGCGCTCGCGGGCCGAGGCGTCGGCGCCGTCGTGCCGGGGCGGGGAGGCGTCCACGGCGGTGACCATGACCGCGCCCCAGGGACCGGGATGGGCCAGCGGCTCCCAGGTGAAGACGACGTCGTGGACGCGGCCGTCGGCGCATTCGGCGGACAGCACGTCGCACCAGCGCACGCCCGACGCGACCTGCCGCAGCGCCCGATGGACGGTCTCGCGGCGGGTGCCGCGCAACAGCAGGTCGCAGATGTCGTGGCTCATGGCCGTTTCGGGCGGGCGCCCGAACAGGCGCACCGCCCCTCCGCCCCACTGAGTGACGCGCCCGTCGGCGTCGAGCAGTATGGCGGCGCAGCCGGCCAGGTGCCGCACGCTCGGGCGCGGCCGGCGGACCTCGTCCGCAGGTGCCTCTGTTCTCGTCGCAGGCGCCATCGGACCCCCTGGGAAACGAATGGGACGTCGTGCCCGGCGCCGCGAGGAGGTGCGTCGACTCCTCCCCGTGCGGGTCTGCGGCTACCGTGAGTAAATTAGCACCTACCCTTGGTTTCCTTTCGCGAGAACTCCTCAAGCGATGGTCTGTGGCCTCGCCGGGACGACGGCGCGACAGCACGGCGCGGTCATCGTGGAACCAGCTCTGCACCGGGTGATCGTCCGCCGTGTGACCTGGTGATCAGCCATGAAGCGACGGTTGACGGCGGGTGAGGTCGCATGTCCGGCGGGCCGAGTGGCCGGTATCACACCGCGCCACGGGAATTGTGTTACCGCGTAGGAGGGTTGGGCCCACCGTGACGCTTGCCCTGCCTTTGACCTGGCCCATGCCGGAGGCCGACGGTTCCATGCGCGCGCGTCGCTGTTCGGGCTGAAGCGGCAGCCCCGCCCCTCGTCCCTTTTCTCCTGGTAACAACCATCTTCTATTCAGGATATAACCTACCTGTGATACATGTTTCTGGCCTGCGCAAGGTCTACGGCAACGGCGTCGTCGCCCTCGACGGGGTCGATCTCGACGTCCGCGAGGGTGAGATCTTCGGCGTGCTCGGACAGAGCGGGGCCGGGAAGAGCACCTTGCTGCGGTGTGTCAACCTGCTCGAACGCCCGACCGCCGGCACCGTCACGGTCGCCGGCCAGGAGCTGACCGCGCTCGGCCGCGCCGAGCTGCGCCGCGCCAGGCAGGGCATCGGCATGATCCACCAGCACTTCGCCCTGCTGTCGTCCCGCACGGTGGCGGCGAACGTCGCCTTCCCGCTTGAGGTCGCCGGCCTGCCCCGGGCGCGGCGCGCGGCACGCGTGCGTGAACTGCTCGAACTCGTCGGGCTGGAGGGCAAGGCGTCCGCCTACCCCGCGCAGCTCTCCGGCGGGCAGAAGCAGCGCGTCGGCATCGCCCGCGCGCTCGCCGCCGGGCCGAAGGTGCTGCTGTCGGACGAGGCCACCAGCGCGCTCGACCCCGGCACCACGCAGTCCATCCTCGCCCTGCTCAAGCGCCTCAACGCCGAGCTGGGGCTGACGATCCTGCTGATCACCCACGAGATGCACGTCATCAAGGGCGTCTGCGACTCGGTCGCGATCATGCGGGACGGCCGCGTCGCCGAGGCGGGCACGCTCGCCGACCTCGTCGCGCGTCCAGGGTCGCTGCTCACCCGCGAGATCTTCCCGCTGCCCGAGCCGGCGCCGCCGGGCACCGTCACCCTCACCTTCGCCGGTTCGGCGGACGAGCCGGTGATGTCGAGCCTGGTACGCGGATTCGACGTGGACGTCAACGTCCTGGGCGGCTCGCTGGAGGACCTCGGCGGGCGGCCGGTAGGGCGCCTCCGCGTCCGCATGGACGGCGGCGACCACGCCGGCGCCCTCGCCTACCTGCGTGAACGCGGCGTCATCGTCGAACAGGCGCCGCCGGGGGCCGAGGGGACCGTGCCGGTCCAGGCCAGGACGATCACGGAGGAGGCCCGGTGAACGGCGACGAACTGCTGCCCGCGCTGACGCAGGCGACCGGGGAGACGGTCCAGATGGTGTTCTGGTCCGCGCTGCTGACCCTGGTGCTCGGCCTGCCGCTGGGGGTCTTCCTCGTCACCACCGACCGCGGCGGCCTCACCCCCGCCCCCGCCGTGAAGGCCGTCCTCGGCGGGATCGTCAACGTCGGGCGTTCGCTGCCGTTCATCGTGCTGATGGTCGCGATCCTGCCGTTCACGCGCCTGGTCACCGGCACCACGATCGGGACGGTCGCCGCCATCGTGCCGCTCACGCTCGGAGCCGTGCCCTTCTACGCCCGGCTGGTCGAGACCGCCCTGCGCGGCGTCGAACGCGAGGTCGTCGAGGCCGCCCAGGCGATGGGCGCCGGCCGCGCGCGCGTGGTCGGCCGCGTCATGCTGCCCGAGGCGCTGCCCGGGCTGGTCGCCGGGCTCACCGTAACCGTCGTGGCGCTGATCGGCTACTCGGCGATGGCCGGGGCCATCGGAGGCGGAGGGCTCGGCGACCTGGCCATCAGGTACGGCTACCAGCGTTTCGACACCGCCGTGATGGTCGTCACGGTCGTGCTGCTCGTGGTGGTCGTGCAGGTCATCCAGAGCCTCGGCGACCTTCTGGCCCGCCGGCTGTCCCACCGATGAGACCTCCCGCCGCCGCGGACGAGCCCTCCGCCCGTCCGCAGGCCGCAGGACCAGACCCGCAGTTGAGCGCAAGGAGATATCAGATGCGTAAGTTGATCGGCGCCGTGGCGGCGGCCGCGCTCGCGTTGACGCTGGCGGCGTGCGGCGCGTCCGGAGAGGCCGCGCCAGCCGGAGGTTCGCCGGCCGCCGGCGACGGTGTGCTGAAGGTGGGCGTCAGCCCGGTTCCGCACGCCGAGATCCTGAAGTTCGTCAAGGACAAGCTGGCGCCCGCCGCCGGGCTGAAGCTGGACATCGTGGAGTTCACCGACTACGTGCAGCCGAACGTGCAGTTGCAGGAGGGACGGCTGGACGCCAACTACTTCCAGCACCGGCCCTACCTGGCGGACTTCCTGAAGTCCAAGGGCGGCGCCGAGCTGACCTTCGTCCAGGCCGTCCACCTGGAGCCGCTCGGCCTGTACTCGCGCAAGGTCAAGAGCGCCGGCGAGCTGGCCTCCGGCGCGACCGTCGCCGTGCCGAACGACGCCACCAACCTCGGGCGCTCGCTCAAGCTGCTGGAGGACAACGGGCTGATCAAGCTCAAGCCGGGCGCCGGCACCGCGGCCACCGAGCGGGACGTGGCGGACAACCCCAAGAACCTGCGGTTCAAGCCGCTGGAGGCCGCTCAGCTGCCGCGCTCGCTCGAGGACGTCGACGCGGCGGTGATCAACGGCAACTACGCGCTGGAGGCCGGGCTCAAGCCGGCCTCCGACGCCCTGGTGCTGGAGAAGGCCGACGACAACCCCTACGCCAACGGCCTGGTCGTCCTCAAGGGCCACGAGAGCGACCCGCGGGTCAAGAAGCTGGCCGGACTCCTGGCGGGCCCGGAGGTCGAGAAGTTCATCGAGGACACCTACCAGGGCTCGGTGATCTCGGCCACCACCTGACCGACCCCTGGTCCCCTCTGGGTAGCTCAGGCGTCCTCTCGCCGGGAGGGAGCCGGTTGCGGGGCCGGAGGGTGGCGGAGGCCGGTGAAGGCGATCTTGCAGACGGCGTCGGCCAGGGCGTCGGCGCCCATGCCGCCGCGCGGCCTGTACCACTCGGTGAGGGAGTTCACCAGGCCGAACAGCAGGCGGCTCACCACCGCCGGGTCCACGTCGGACCGGACGTCGCCCTCCGCGCCGGCCTGCCGCACCAGCTCGCCGACCATGTGGTCGAACTCGCGGCGGCGTGCCAGCGCCCGGCGCTCGACCTTGGTGTTGCCGCGCACCCGCAGCAGCAGCGTGACGAACGGGAGGCGCTCGACCAGCACGTGCACGCTGCGGCGCACGAGGTGCTCCAGCCGGTCGATCGCGCGGCCCTCCAGGGTGGCGGTCTCCCGCGCGGCCTCCGACAGCCCGTCGAGGGCGCGGTCGACGGCCAGGCGGAGCAGCTCGTCCTTGCCCGACACGTGGTGGTAGATCGCCGACTTGGTGATGCCGAGCCTGCGGGACAGGTCCTCCATGCTGGTGGCCTCGTAGCCGCGCTCGTTGAACACCTTGACCGCGACGGCCAGCAGCGACTCCAGGTCGTATCCGGGACGTCCCCGGCGGGGCGGGGTGACCGGGGCGGTGGTCACCGACGGTCCCGGTGGGACGGCGCGACGCGGATGGTGGTCATCGAGGGTCCCGGTGGGGTGGCGCGACGCGGGTGGTGGTCATCGACGGTCCCGGTGTGATCGCGTGGCGCGGGTGGTGGTCATCGACGGCCCCCGTAGGACGGCGCGACGTGGGCGGTGGTCATCGGGGGAAGTATCGCAGAAGGCCCGCCTCGGCCCCCATGCCGCGAGGGGTGTCGCGAGGCTCGGGGAGTGGGTAGGAGGCAGAGGGCGGCCGTGCCTCGCGGCTCCCCGCGCCCGGCCGGCGCGGGGTTACCATCCTGGCGAACGGCCCGCATGGTGTTCCTCGATGGGGAGGTCGGCTATGGCCCCGCTCAGCAGCTATGTCACCGGTTCCTGGCACGTCCCGCGCGACGAGGGGGCCCCGCTGCACGACGCGGTCACCGGGGAGGAGGTCGCCACCATCTCCTCGGCGGGCGTCGACTTCCGCGCCGCGCTGGAGTACGGGCGCCGCACGGGCGGACCCGCCCTGCGCGAGCTGACCTTCCATCAGCGCGCCGCGCTGCTCAAGGCGCTGGCCTCCCACCTGCGCGAACATCGGGAGGAGCTGTACGCGCTGTCGCTGCGCACCGGCGCGACGCTGAACGACTCTCGCTTCGACGTGGACGGCGGCATCGGCGCGCTGTTCTCCTACTCCAGCAAGGGCCGCCGCGAGCTGCCCAACGCCACCGTCCACCTGGACGGCGGCGTGGAGCCGCTGAGCAAGGGCGGCTCGTTCGTGGGACAGCACGTCTACACGCCCCTGCGCGGGGTGGCCGTGCAGATCAACGCCTTCAACTTCCCCGTCTGGGGCCCGCTGGAGAAGCTCGCGCCCGCCTTCGTGGCCGGCATGCCGTCGCTGGTCAAGCCGGCCGGGCAGACCGCCTACGTCACCGCGCGGCTGGTGGAGCTGATCATCGCCTCCGGCATCCTGCCCGAAGGCGCGCTGCAACTGGTGTGCGGCAGCGCGGGCGACCTGTTCGAGCACCTCACCGAGCAGGACGTGGTCGCCTTCACCGGCTCGGCCTCAACCGCCCAGAAACTGCGCACCCACCCGGTGGTCGCCGCCCGTTCTGTGCGCTTCAACGCCGAGGCCGACTCGCTGAACTGCTCGATCCTCGGTCCGGACGCCGCGCCCGGAGGCGCCGAGTTCGACCTGTTCGTCGAGCAGCTCGTGACCGAGATGACCGTCAAGGCCGGGCAGAAGTGCACGGCCATCCGGCGCGCGTTCGTCCCGGCCGGGCTGATGGACGCGGTGGCCGAGGCCGCCGCCGCCCGGCTGGCGAAGGTCACGGTGGGTCACCCGGCCGACCCGTCGGTGCGCATGGGCGCCCTCGCGGGCCTCGGCCAGCGCGACGAGGTGCGCCGCGCGCTCAAGGCCCTGATCCCCGCCGGCTCGGTGGTGTACGGCGATCCCGAGCGGGTGGAGGTCGTCGGCGCGGACGCCGAGCGCGGGGCGTTCGTCTCGCCGCTGCTCCTGCGCGTGGACGACGCCGACCGCCCCGAGCCCCACGAGGTGGAGGCGTTCGGACCGGTCAGCACGCTCATGCCCTACACCTCGGCCGCGCGGGCCGTCGAGCTGGCCGCGCGGGGCCAGGGCAGCCTGGTCGGCTCGGTGGTGACCGGCGACCGCGACTTCGCCCGCGAGGTGGTGCTCGGCACGGCTCCCTGGCACGGACGCCTGCTCGTGCTGGACGCCGAGGCGGCCAAGGAGTCCACCGGGCACGGGTCGCCGCTGCCGGTGCTGGTCCACGGCGGCCCCGGGCGGGCCGGCGGCGGCGAGGAGATGGGCGGCGTCCGCGGGGTGCTGCACCACATGAACCGCACCGCCGTCCAGGCGAGCCCGTCCATGCTCGGCGCGATCACCGGCCGCTGGGTGCCCGGCGGCGAGCGCGCGGTGACCGGCGTCCACCCGTTCCGCAAGCACCTGGAGGAGCTCAGGCCCGGGGACACGGTCGTCGCGGGGCCGCGCCGCGTGGACCTGGCCGACATCGACCACTTCGCCGCGTTCACCGGCGACACCTTCTACGCTCACATGGACGAGGAGGCCGCCAGGGCCAACCCGTTCTTCGACGGCAGGGTCGCCCACGGGTACCTGATCGTCTCGCTGGCCGCGGGGCTGTTCGTCGACCCCGACCCCGGGCCGGTGCTGGCCAACTACGGGCTGGAGAACCTGCGTTTCCTCACCCCGGTGTACCCCGGCGACGAGCTGACGGTGACGCTGACCGCCAAGCAGATCGACCCGCGCGAGGGCGCCGGGTACGGCGAGGTGCGCTGGGACGCCGATGTGACCAAGCAGGACGGCTCGTCGGTGGCCAAGTACGACGTGCTCACGCTGGTCGCCCGGCGCGAGGGCTGACCGGCGGCCGGCGCGGCCGTGCCCGTCCGGAGGCGCGGCCTTGCGCGGGACGGGCCGCTGAGCGAGACTGATAACTGACCGAATGTTCGGTAAAGGGGTGACGGCGGATGGCTGACCTCCAACGGCATTTCGACCGGACGATCGAGCAGGACCGGCGCGTCGAGCCGCGCGACTGGATGCCCGACGGCTACCGCGCGACGATGGTCCGGCAGATCGCCCAGCACGCCCACTCGGAGATCATCGGCATGCAGCCCGAGGGCGAGTGGATCACCCGCGCGCCGACGCTGCGGCGCAAGGCCATCCTGCTCGCCAAGGTGCAGGACGAGGCCGGGCACGGGCTCTACCTGTACTCCGCCGCCGAGACGCTCGGCGCCGACCGCTCCGAGCTGACCGCGATGCTCATCGAGGGGCGGCAGAAGTACTCCTCGATCTTCAACTACCCGACGCTGGGCTACGCCGACGTCGGGGTGATCGGCTGGCTGGTCGACGGCGCGGCCATCTGCAACCAGGTGCCGCTGTGCCGCAGCTCGTACGGCCCCTACGCGCGGGCGATGATCCGCATCTGCAAGGAGGAGTCGTTCCACCAGAGGCAGGGGTACGAGCTGCTGCTCACCATGATGAAGGGCACCCCCGCCCAGCGCGACATGGTGCAGGACGCGGTGAACCGCTGGTGGTGGCCGTCCCTGATGATGTTCGGCCCGCCCGACGACGCCTCGCCCAACACCGCGCGGTCCATGGCCTGGAAGATCAAGCGGCACACCAACGACGAGCTGCGCCAGAGGTTCGTCGACATGACCGTGCCCCAGGCCGAGGTGCTCGGCGTCACCCTGCCCGACCCCGAGCTGCGGTGGAACCCCGAGCGCGGCCACCACGACTTCGGTCCGGTCGACTGGTCGGAGCTCAAGCGGGTGATCAGCGGCGACGGGCCCTGCAACGCGCGGCGCGTCGCCGTACGCCGCTCCGCGCACGAGGACGGCGCCTGGGTCCGCCAGGCCGCCGTCGCCCACGCCCGCAAGACCGCACGCCGCACCGCCCCGGACGCCGGGACGACGAGCGCGGACGCCGGGGCGACGGCCGTGGACGTCGGGACGACCAGCGCGGACGCCGGAGCGACGAGCGCGGACGCCGGGACGGCCGCGGGGGCGGAGGCGAGGGCATGAGCGACTGGCCGCTGTACGAGGTGTTCGTGCGCAGCAAGCGAGGGCTCAACCACGTCCACGTCGGCTCGCTGCACGCCGCCGACGACGAGACGGCGCTGCGCCACGCCCGCGACCTCTACACCCGCCGCAACGAGGGCGTGAGCATCTGGGTCGTCCGGTCCGACCACATCGCCGCCACCAGCCCCGACGAGAAGGACCCGTTCTTCGCGCCGAGCGGCGACAAGGTCTACCGGCATCCGACCTTCTACACCCTGCCCGACGACGTCCCGCACATGTGAGGCCACGATGTCCTCCGAAGCCTCCGCCACGCCGGACCCTCGTGGATCCGCCACGCCGGACCCTCGTGAACCCTCCGCGCCCGACGTCCGCGTCCCGTCCGCGTCCGATGTGCGCGTCCCGTCGTCGGCGGACGTCCGCGCTCCGTCGTCGGCCGGTGTTCACGAGCCGTTTCCGGGCGATCCTCGGGAGCCGTCTCTGGCCGACGCCTATGAGGCGATCAACGACGCGGACGACCCCCGCTGGGCGTACGGGACCGGGTTCACGGACCCGCTGGCCGGTGTGGACACCCGGCTGCCCGGCGGTGTGGACGCCGGCGACCTGTCGGCCTACTGCCTGATGCTCGGCGACGACGCGCTGGTCATGTCGCACCGGCTCCAGGAGTGGTGCACGCACGCCCCCGAGCTGGAGGAGGAGGTGGCGCTGGCCAACATCGCGCTGGACCTCCTCGGGCAGGCCCGCCTGCTGCTGTCCCGCGCGGGCGCCGCCGACGGCTCCGGACGCGACGAGGACGCGATGGCCTTCCTGCGCGGCCCGGAGGAGTTCCGCAACGTCCGGCTCGCCGAGGCGGAGAACGGCGACTTCGGGCAGGAGATGGCCCGGCTGCTGGTCTTCGCGACCTGGCGGCTGGCGTTGCTCGACCGGCTCGCGAGCTCTCGCGACCCGGTGCTGGCCGCGGTCGCCGCCAAGGGCGTGAAGGAGGTCGCCTACCACCGCGACTACGCCGCCGGCTGGGTGGTCAGGCTCGGCGACGGCACGCCGTACTCCCGCGAGCGCGTCACCGAGGGGCTCGCGGCCGTGTGGCCGGACGTGGCGGAGCTGTTCGTCCCGCACGAGGTCGAGGCGCGGCTCGCGCGGGCGGGCGCCGGCGTCGACCCCGCCACCCTCCGCGAGGAGTTCGACGACGTCATCGGCCAGGTCCTCACGGCCGCCACCCTCACCCGGCCCTCCACCACGGTCGCAGGTTCCGGGCCCGGGCGGGGGCGCGACGGAGATCACACTCCGGCCCTGTCCCGCCTGCTCGACGAACTGCAGAGCGTCGCCCGCGCCCACCAGGGGGCGACATGGTGAGCCCGCGAGCCAGGTCAGGAGCGCCGGGACGGGGAGTGTCGAGCGCGTGGGAGGTCGCGCGGGCCGTTCTGGACCCGGAGCTGCCCATGCTCACTCTGGACGACCTCGGCATCCTGCGCGGCGTGGAGGAGACCGGTGACGGAAGCGTCGTCGTCACCGTCACCCCGACCTACAGCGGCTGCCCGGCGATGGCCGCCATCAGGGCCGACCTGTCCGCCGCTCTGCGCGCCGCCGGATACGCCGATGTCGAGGTGCGTACCGTCCTCGCCCCGGCCTGGACCACCGATTGGATCACCGAGGAGGGCAGGCGCAGGCTCGCCGACGCGGGCGTCGCGCCGCCCGGTCAGGCCCCTGCGCGCCGGAGGGGACCGGTGCCGCTGACCCTCGGCCCGGTCCGGCGGCGCGTCGGCTGCCCGCGCTGCGGGTCCGGCGACACCGAGGAGGTGTCCCGGTTCGGGTCCACCGCCTGCAAGGATCTGTGGCGGTGCCGCGCGTGCCGTGAGCCCTTCGAGCACGTCAAGGAGCTGTGACATGCCCGGCACCGGAGCGGCCGGAGACCGCGGGCGGCGGCGCAGGGGGCGGTTCGCCGCTTTGCGGGTGGCACGGGTGGATCGCTTGTGCGAGGACGCCGCCGCGATCACCTTCGACGTGCCCGGCGAGCTGGCGGAGGAGTTCGCCTTCCTCCCCGGCCAGTCGCTCACGCTGCGCGCGTTCGTGGACGGCCGCGAGGAGCGCCGTTCGTACTCCATCTGCGCGCCGGCGGGCGGCCCGCTGCGCATAGGGGTCAGGGAGATCCCCGACGGGCTGTTCTCCACCCGGCTGGTGCGCCGCCTGAGGCCGGGGGAACAGGTGGAGGCGCTGCCGCCCACCGGGGGCTTCACCGCCGACCTGTCCCGACCGGCGGACCACGTGTTCGTCGCCGCCGGTTCCGGGATCACCCCCGTGCTGTCGATCGCGTCGTCCGTGCTGACGGTGCCCGGGTCGTCGGTGACGCTGTTCTACGGGAACCGCACGACGCGAACGGTGATGTTCGGGGAGGAACTGGCCGATCTGAAGGACTCCGCGCCCGCCCGCGTCCAGGTCGTGCACGTCCTGTCCAGGGAGCCCAGAGAGCCCGAGCTGTTCACCGGCCGCCTGGACCGTCCGAAGCTCCGCCTGCTGCTCCCCGCCCTGACCGACGTTCCGGCCGTCGCCCACTGGTGGCTCTGCGGCCCGTACGGGCTGGTCAAGGACGCCAAGGCGGTGCTCGCCGAGCTGGGCGTCGCTCCGGAGCGCGTCCACCACGAGCTGTTCTACGTGGACGAGCCGCCGCCACCGCCGGCCCGCCGGGTCGCGGGGGTCTCCGAGGAGGCGGTCGCCAAGGTGACGGTCGTCCTGGACGGCCGGGCCACGTCCATGCCGCTGCCGCCGGGCCTCACCGTGCTGGAGGGGGCGCAGCGCGTCCGGCCCGACCTGCCGTTCGCCTGCAAGGGAGGCGTGTGCGGCACCTGCCGCGCCAAGGTGACCGACGGGACGGTGGAGATGCGCCGCAACTTCGCCCTCGAACCCGCCGAGGTGGCGGCAGGCTACGTGCTGACCTGCCAGTCCATCCCCCTGTCGCCCGACGTCACCGTCGACTTCGACGCCTGAGTCCGCGCGGCGCCGGGGATTTCCACGGATCGCGGGGTGGCTGAGGCGGCCGTTCGGGGGGTGGGGTGGTGCGGTCTGTCAGGCCGGGCGGGGGAGGCGGAGGCGCCAGCGGCCGGCGTGGGAGGTGAGGCGGACGCTGGTGAGCGGCTCGGCGTCGATGCGCCAGAACGTCTCCGGGGGCGCGCCGAGCACGTGCACGAGGGCGGCCCTGATCACGTCCGGATGGGTGACCGCGATGATCCTCCCGCCGCCGCCATCACCGCCACCGCCACCGCCACCGCCCTCGCCGTGCGCCGTGCGCAGCCAGGCGGCGACCCGCTCGATCAGGGCGAGCACCGATTCCCCGTCGTGCGGGGCGGCGGCGGGGTCGGTCAGCCAGGCCACCAGTTCCTCGGGCTCCCGGGCCTGGATCTCGGCCAGCGTCCGCCCCGCCCACCGGCCGGCGTTTCGGTCGCGCAGCCCGTGGTCGACCACGGCGGTCAGGCCGAGCCCGGCCGCCGTCTGGAGGCACCGCACCGCCGGGCCGCACAGCACGACGTCCCGCCGGCGTGCCGCAGGGCCGCGCAGAGGAGCGGTCGTGCCCGGGACGGCCTCAGTGGTCGTGCCCGAACTGCTCTCGGTGGTCGCGCCCGAAAGCCTCTCGGCGGTCGCCCCTGGGGCCGTATCAGAGGTGACCTTCGTGGCTGTGCCCGGGGCGGCTCCGGCGGTCGTGTCCGGGACGGTCCCGGGGGTCGTACCCGGGGCGATCCCGGCGGCGTCGCTCGGGACGGGGAGGGTGCCGGTCTGGGTGAGGAGGGGGACGGCGCGGGTCACTTCCTGTCGTCCGCGGGCGTTGAGTTCCTCGTCGTCGAGGGGGAACGCGGCTCGCTGGAGCGAGTCCGTGAAACCATGACAAATCAGGATAAGTCGGGCTGACACTGCATCCTCTCTGTGGCATAAGAGGGGCGATTGTCACTCTTCGCCCCATTGACGGGACCATGGTTCACGCGTAGCGTCCAACCGACATTGTTGACGGTGTGGGGAAGCCAGCGAGACTCTGGCACGGCCGCGCCACTGTGACCGGTCCCTCCGGGCCGGGAGTCAGACCCTCCGTCGTCACCGCCACCCCGCATGGGACGCGTGATCCCGAGGAGGCACGACAAATGGCTCAGGCCGTTCCGCATTCCCCGTCCGCTCCGCTGAGCATCCCCGTTCGCATTCCCGTCCGGGAGTTGCTGCCGTGGGCCGTCTTCGCCGGAGTGCTCGCCCTCGCCCTGCTGTACTTCGTCGGCGCGGAGCAGGGGGCCACCTCCCTGATCTCCGGCAACACCGTCCACGAGTTCGTGCACGACGGTCGTCACCTGCTCGGCTTCCCCTGCCACTGACACGGGAACCGGCAACGGCATGGTGAAGAACCTGCTGGTCCGCGGCATGCTCGCGGGCCTCGTCGCCGCCGCCCTCGCCCTGGTGTTCGCCTGGATCTTCGGCGAGCCCCAGGTGGGGGCCGCGGTCGCCCTGGAGGGGCACGCCCACGCGGGTCAGGCCGGCCACGCGCTCGCGCCGGCCGCCGGAGCCCTCCCCGCGCCGGACCTCGCTCCGCACGCGCACGCCGATGCGGCCGGGGACACCGACCACGGAGAACCGTTCAGCCGGGCCGTCCAGTCGACCGTGGGCCTGGCCACGGCGGTCGGCGTCTACGGCCTGGCCGTGGGAGGCGTCTTCGCGCTCGTGTTCGCCTTCGCCTACGGACGGCTCGGGGCGTTCACGCCCAGGGTCACGGCCGGTCTGCTGGCCGCGGCCGGATTCGTCGCGGTCGAGCTGGTCCCGTTCCTGAAGTACCCGGCGAACCCGCCGGCCGTCGGCGATCCCGCCACCATCGGGCGGCGTACCGCGCTGTACTTCGTGTTCGTCCTGATCGCCGTGCTCCTCGCGGTCGCGGCGGTGTCGCTGGGCCGGAGGCTGGCCCCTCGCTTCGGGAACGGCGACGCGACGGTGCTGGCCGTGGTCGCCTTCCTGGCCGCGGTCACCGCCGCCGGACTGCTGATGCCCGGGGTCGAGGAGGTGCCCGCTGACTTCCCCGCCGTGTTGCTGTGGAGGTTCCGGCTGGCGTCCGTCGGCATCCAGGCCGTCCTGTGGAGCGGCCTCGGGCTCGCGTTCGGCCTGCTCGCCGACCGGATGCTCGCTCCGCGTCGCGCGCCCGCGCTGTAGCCGACGAGAACGACAAGCGCCGACCCGAGCCGGCGGCCCGCTGGGGCGCGCCGCCGAAAGGACACCGACACATGCCGGACCGGCCCATGACGGCCGAGGGACTCCTCCACTACCCGTTCACCGCGGTCGTGGGGCACGAGGACCTCAAGCTGGCCCTGATCCTCAACGCGGTGTCCCCGCGCACGGGCGGCGTGCTCGTCCGCGGGGAGAAGGGGACGGCCAAGTCCACGATCGTGCGGGCCCTGGCGGCGCTGCTGCCCCCGGTCGCGGTCGTCGCGGGATGCCGCTTCTCCTGCGACCCGGCCGCGCCTGACCCCGGCTGCCCCGACGGGCCGCACGACAGCGACCGGCCGCACGACACAGAAGGAGTGCATGACACCGAAGGGCAGCGCGACGACGGGCGGCACGACGACGAAGGGCCGCGCGACAACGGGCGGCGCGACGACAACGGGCGGCGCGACGACGAAGGGACGCCGGACGCCGAAGGGCCGGGCGCGCTCGTGCGGGCCGCCCGGCTCGCGGAGCTGCCGGTCGGGGCCTCCGAGGACCGGCTCGTCGGATCGCTGGACCTCGAACGCGCGCTGACCGAAGGGGTGAAGGCCTTCGACCCGGGCCTGCTCGCGACGGCGCACCGGGGCGTCCTGTACGTCGACGAGGTCAACCTGCTGCACGACCACCTCGTGGACCTGCTGCTGGACGCCGCGGCGCTCGGCACCTGCTACGTCGAGCGCGACACCGTGTCGGTCCGGCACGCGGCCCGGTTCATCCTCGTCGGCACCATGAACCCGGAGGAGGGGGAACTGCGTCCCCAGCTTCTCGACCGGTTCGGACTGACCGTCGAGGTCGTGGCCTCCCGGGACCCGGCCGAGCGGGCCGAGGTGGTGCGCCGGCGGCTGGCGTACGAGGAGGACCCCGAGGGCTTCGCCGCACGATGGCGGGAGGCGGAGCGGGCGCTCGCCGCTCGGGTCGCCGAGGCCCGCGACCGCCTGGGGCGGGTCACGCTCACCGATGCCGCCCTGCGGAGGATCGCCACCGTCTGCGCCGGCCTGGAAGTGGACGGGATGCGCGCCGACCTGATCACCGCCCACGCCGCCGTGGCGCACGCGGCCTGGCGGGGGGACACCCGGGTCACCGAGCAGGACATCCGGCAGGCCGCGCGGCTCGCCCTGCCGCACCGCCGCCGGCGCGACCCGTTCGACGCTCCCGGCCTGGACGAGGCCGAACTCGACGACCTGCTCCGCCGCGCGGCGGCCGCCGACGCGGACCCCGACCCGAATCCGGACCCGGACCCGGACCGCGATCCCGACCCGGGCTCCGCGTTCGATCCCGACTCCGACCCGGACCTCGACCCCGATCCCGGCGCCGGCCCGGATGGCGGCTCCGGTCCGGATCCCGCCGCCCGTCCGGACGGCGACTACGGCCCGGATCCCGGCGCCGGACCGGCTCACCGTGCCGATCCCCGCCAGGACGGCTACGGCGCCGACCACGCGTCCCGTCCCGACCATGGATCGGGGTTCGACCGGGAGACCGCCTTCGACCTCGATGACTCGGGGCGGCAGGACGTCAGTACCGGAATGGCCGGTACGGGGTCCGCCTCCGAGCACCCGGACGGGCAGGAGGCGTCCGGGCGGTCCGGACGCGGCGCGACCGGAGAGCAGCGGACGACGCCGGCGGGTGAGCCGTACCGGGTACGGGCGCTGACCGTGCCGGGCCTCGGCACGGGCGCTCCCGGACGCCGGTCCCGCGCCCGCACATCGCACGGACGCGTCACCGGGTCGCGCGCGCCGTCCGGCCGGCTCGGCACGCCGCACCTGACGGCGACCCTCCGCGCCGCGGCGCCCTACCAGCGGGAACGCGGCAGGACCGGGCCGGGGCTGGTCGTGCGGCCCGCCGACCTGCGCGAGGTGGTGCGCGAGGGCCGCGAGGGCAATCTCGTGCTGTTCGTCGTGGACGCGAGCGGCTCGATGGCCGCCCGCCGCCGTATGGGCGCGGTCAAGGGAGCCGTGCTCAGCCTGCTGCTGGACGCCTACCAGCGCCGCGACAAGGTCGGCCTGGTCACCTTCCGCGGCGCCGGAGCCGAGCTTGTGCTGCCCCCGACCTCGTCGGTGGAGGCCGGGGCGGCCCGCCTGCGCGATCTGCCGACCGGGGGACGGACCCCGCTCGGCGCAGGGCTGCGCCGGGCCGCCGGAGTGGTGCGCGCCGAACGGCTGCGCGACCCCTCGCGCCGGCCGCTGCTGGTGATCGTCACCGACGGCCGGGCCACCAGCGGCACGGACGCCGACGTGCGGCGGTCCGCGGCGCTGCTCAAGGGCGTCGCCGCCGTGGTGGTGGACTGCGAGACCGGCCCGGTGCGGCTCGGGCTCGCCGTGCGCCTCGCGGGGCTGCTCGACGGCGAGGCCGTACGGCTGGAGGACCTCGCGGCCGGAGGGCTGCGCGATCTGGTCCGTGAACGACGCAGGGCCGCCTGACATGCGGCGCAGGGCAAGCGGCGGGCGGGCGGAGAACACCCGCTCCGTGGCCGCGACGACCGTGGCCGCGACGACTGGAAAGGTGGCATGAGGTGCCTCAGGGGAAGCCGGAGCGCGTGCCGGACGACGGCCTGACCACGCGGCAGCGCCGCGCCCGGCCGCTCGTGCTCCTCCACACCGGCCCCGGCAAGGGGAAGTCCACGGCCGCCTTCGGGCTGGCACTGCGGGCATGGAACCAGGGCTGGCCGATCGGCGTGTTCCAGTTCGTCAAGTCCGCCAAGTGGCGCGTCGGGGAGGAGCGCGCCCTGACGGTGCTCGGCGCCTCCGGCGAGGGCGGCACGGTGGCGTGGCACAAGATGGGCGACGGCTGGTCCTGGGTCAGGAAGCCCGGAGCCGAGGAGGACCACGCCGCCGACGCCCGCGAGGGTTGGGAGCAGATCAAACGGGATCTCGCCGCCGAGACCTACCGGCTGTACGTGCTGGACGAGTTCACCTACCCGCTCACGTGGGGCTGGATCGACGCCGAGGACGTCGCCGCCGCGCTCGCCGCGCGGCCGGGCACGCAGCACGTCGTGATCACCGGCAGGAACGCCCACCCGCGCCTGGTGGAGATCGCCGACCTGGTCACCGAGATGGGCAAGATCCGGCACCCGATGGACGCGGGACAGAAGGGCCAGAAGGGCATCGAATGGTGACCGCGCTCCCGCGTCTGGTGATCGGGGCTCCGTCCTCGGGCGCGGGCAAGACCACGGTGGCGACCGGGCTGATGGCGGCGTTCACCGCCAAGGGCCTGGTGGTCTCCCCGCACAAGGTCGGACCTGACTACATCGACCCCGCCTACCACGCCCTCGCGGCGGGGCGGCCCGGGCGGAACCTGGACCCGTGGCTGGTGGGGGAGGACCTGATCGCCCCTCTGCTGCTCCACGGGGCCGCCGGGGCGGACATCGCCGTCATCGAAGGCGTGATGGGCCTGTTCGACGGCTCCGCCACCCCCGGCGCCGGCCCGGCCACCGCCACGGATACGGGTGTGGGCACGGCCACAGGCCTGGGAACGGGTGTGCGCACGGCCACAGGTGTGGGAGCTGGCGCAGGCGCGGGCATGGGAACGGGCGCGGGCATGGGCATGGGCGCGGGCACGGATCTCATGACCGGCGTGGGCGGTGGGACGGGCCCTATGGCCGTGGCCGGCGCGGATACGGATCTGGCGTCGACGGCGCATGTCGCCCGGCTGCTGGACGCGCCGGTCGTGCTGGTGGTGGACGTGTCCGGGCAGGGCAGGTCCGTCGCGGCGCTGGTCCACGGCTTCATGTCCTTCGACACGCGGGTGCGGGTCGGCGGGGTGGTACTCAACCGGGTCGGCTCCCCGCGCCACGAGCGGATCTGCCGGGACGCGCTCGCCGAGACCGGCGTGGAGGTGTTCGGGGCCATCCCGCGCACCGGCGTGGCGGCGACGCCCGCGCGGCACCTCGGCCTGATCCCCCCGGCCGAACGGGCCGGCGCCGCCACCGAGGCCGTGGCCGCGATGGGCGAACTGGTCGCCGCCACCTGCGACCTCGCCGCGCTGGTCCGCCTCGCCCACACCGCGCCCCGGCTCACCGCCTCCCCATGGAACCCCCACGAAGCGCTCGCCGCGAACCTCCACGAAGCGCTCGCCGCACGACCCCATCCCTCGCACGTGGACGCGTCCCAGGACGTGATCCGCGACGTGGTGGCATCGGCGCGGGGCGGGGTGCGCGACGTGGACGGGGTGCCGGGCGTGGCGGGCGGCCTGGACGGGGTGCCGGTGCCGGGCGTCATGCGCGGCCAGGACCGGGCGCCGGCCCCGGAGGTGGTGGTCGCGGTGGCCGGGGGGAAGGCGTTCACGTTCGGGTACGCCGAGCAGGCGGAGCTGGTCCAGGCGGCGGGCGGCATCGTCGTCCCCTTCGACCCGTTGCGTGACGAGCGCCTGCCGGCGGGCACGCGGGCGGTGCTGCTGCCCGGCGGCTTCCCCGAGGTGTACGCGGCGGAGCTGTCGGCCAACGAGCCGCTCCGGCGCGCGATCTCCGCGTTCGCCGGGCCCATCGTCGCCGAGTGCGCGGGCCTGCTCTACCTGTGCCGCGAACTGGACGGGCGTCCCATGTGCGGGCTGGTGGACGCGACCGCCGCGATGACCGACCGGCTGACGCTCGGCTACCGCGCCGCCGTGGCCGTACGGGACTCGGTGGTGACCCGCGAGGGCGAACGCTACCGGGGGCACGAGTTCCACCGCACACGGATCACCCCCGCCGCCGGCCCGGTGACCTCGGCGGACTCCTCCCCGAAGGGGGTGACGCCCGCCCCTTCCTCCGGGAGGGCACCCGTCCCTCTCTCCGGGATGGCTTCTTCGTCTCTTTCCGGCATGGCCTCCGCGTCCCTCTCCGGGGTGGTGGCGTCTGCCTCTCTCTCCGGGATGGCGTCCGCGCCTCTCCCCGGCGCGGCGCGCGAGCCCTTGTTCCGCTGGCGGGGTGGCGCCGACGGGTACGGCGGTCCCCGGCTGGCGGCCTCCTACCTGCACCTGCACTGGGCCGGCAGTCCGTACCTGGCCGCGAGGCTGGTGGCCGGTGCCCTCCGCTAGCGTGCCGCCGGTCGTCGTGGTGGGCGTCGGCGCCGACGGCTGGGACGGGCTGTCACCCGCCGCACGGGCCGAGGTGGCCGCCGCCGAAGTGCTCATCGGCAGCGTCCGGCAGCTCGCGCTCATCCCGGACACCGGCGCCGAGCGCGTCGCCTGGCCCTCCCCGATGCTGCCCGCCGTTCCTGGGGTCCTGTCCCGGCACGCCGGCCGGAAGGTGTGCGTGCTGGCCAGCGGCGATCCGATGTTCCACGGTGTCGGCACGACGCTCGTCCGGCTGCTCGGCGCCGGCCGGGTGCGCGTGCTGCCGCATTCCTCGTCGGTCTCGCTGGCCTGCGCCCGGATGGGCTGGCCGGTCGAGGACACCGGCGTCGTCAGCCTCGTCGGCCGGCCGGTGGAGTCGCTGAACCGCTCCTTGTGGCCGGGCGGGCGCGTGCTGGTGCTCAGCGCGGACGGGGCGACCCCGCGCCTGGTCGCGCGCCTGCTCCGCGACCGCGGATACGGCGCGACCGTGATGACCGTCCTCGAACGGCTCGGCGGTCCCGCGGAGCGCACCCTCACCGGCACGGCGACCGAGGCAGCCGGCGCGGGCGGGTGGTGCACCGTCGTGGACGCGCTGAACATCGTCGCTCTAGAAGTACGAGCCGATCCGGACGCGGCCCCGCCGGTGCCCCTCTCCCCGGTCGCCGGCCTGCCCGACGAGGCGTACGAGCACGACGGGCAGCTCACCAAGCGGGAGGTCCGCGCGGTGACGCTGGCGCTGCTCGCCCCGCTGCCGGGACGGGTGCTCTGGGACGTGGGCGCGGGCGCCGGCAGCGTGGCGATCGAGTGGAGCCGCGCCGCCCCAGGCTGCGAGGCCGTCGCGGTGGAGGCCCGGGCCGACCGTGCCGAGCGCATCGCGCGCAACGCCGCGTCGCTGGGCGTGCCCGGCCTGCGGATCGTCACCGGCACGGCGCCGGCTGCCCTGGCAGGGCTCGACCCGCCGGACGCGGTGTTCGTCGGCGGCGGCGCGACCGTCCCGGGCATGGTCGAGACGTGCTGGGCCGCGCTGCGTCCCGGCGGGCGGATCGTGGTCACCGCGGTGACCGTCGAGTCGGAGGCGGTGGTGGCGTCCTGGCACGCGAAGACGGGCGGCGAGCTGACGCGCATCGCCGTCCAGCGCGCCGGGGGGCTCGGCGGATTCACCGCCTGGCGGCCCGCCCTCCCGGTCACCGTGTGGACGGCCGTCCGCCCATGACCGCGCTAAGGGGCGCGGCCGCGGGTGGGGAGCCACGGGCGACGGCCGGCGGCCGGGCGAGGAAGAGCGCGAAGACCACACAGATGTCCGGCTTCGGCCGGGAAGGAAAGGAAACGACGGCGTGACGGTGCATTTCATCGGAGCCGGGCCCGGTGCGGCCGACCTCATCACCGTGCGCGGGCGCGACCTGATCGCCGCCTCACCGGTGTGCCTGTACGCCGGTTCCCTGGTGCCCAAGGAGCTCCTCGCGTACGCGCCCACCGGGGCCCGGCTGGTCGACACGGCCCGGCTCACGCTGGACGACATCGTGGCCGAGATGCTGAGCGCCCACGCGGCGGGACTGGACGTCGCGAGGTTGCAGTCGGGCGATCCGTCGATCTACAGCGCGATGGCCGAGCAGATGCGCCGCCTGGACGCCGCGGGGGTGCCGTACGACGTGACCCCCGGCGTCCCCGCGTTCGCCGCCGCCGCCGCTTCGCTCAGGCGCGAGCTGACGGTGCCCGGCGTCGGGCAGACGGTCGTGCTGACCCGTACGTCCGCCCGCGCGACCCCGATGCCCGAAGGGGAGGATCTGGCCACCCTGGGGCGCAGCCGCGCCACGATGGTGCTGCACCTCGCCGTCCAGCGGATCGCCGCCGTGGTGGAGGAGCTGATCCCCGCCTACGGCGCCGCCTGCCCGGTGGCCGTGGTCGCCCGGGCGAGCCGCGACGACGAACTCGTCCTGCGCGGCACCCTCGCCGACATCGCCGCGAAGGTGACCGAAGCGGGGGTCGTCCGCACCGCCGTGATCGTCGTGGGCGGCGTCCTGACCGCCTCCGAGTTCCCCGACAGCCACCTGTACTCCGCCGGCCGCGACCGCGGCCCGCAGCACGGCGACGCCGACCGGCACGCTGACGACGGCCCGTCCGACGGCCGAAGCGAGAGCAGGGATGAAAAAGGAAATAGCGCCCCATACGCGCACGTAAACGAAAAGGGCAGCTCGGACGGGGATGGGAACGGCGGCCCGGGCGCGGACGGTGGGGGTCGGTCGTGATCGAGTATGTGCGGGACGGGGCCGAGATCTACCGGCGGTCGTTCGCGACGATCCGGGCGGAGGCCCGCCTGGCCGGACTGCCCGGGGACGTCGCCCGCGTGGCCGTCCGCATGATCCACGCCTGCGGCATGGTCGATCTGGTCGACGATCTGGCCTGGTCCCCGGGTGTCGTGGCCCGCGCCAGGGCGGCCCTGCTCGCCGGGGCGCCGGTGCTGTGCGACGCCGCCATGGTGGCCTCCGGGGTGACCCGCCGGCGCCTGCCCGCCGGCAACGAGGTGATCTGCACGCTTGGCGACGCCCGGGTGCCTGAACTGGCCGTTCGGCTCGGCACCACGCGCAGTGCCGCGGCGCTGGAGCTGTGGCGCGACCGGCTCGACGGCGCCGTGGTAGCCGTCGGCAACGCTCCGACGGCGCTGTTCCGGCTGCTCGAACTG
Organism: Sphaerisporangium sp. NPDC005288; assembly: GCF_040607475.1. Taxonomy (NCBI): domain Bacteria; kingdom Bacillati; phylum Actinomycetota; class Actinomycetes; order Streptosporangiales; family Streptosporangiaceae; genus Sphaerisporangium; species Sphaerisporangium sp. NPDC005288. Next base: position 89,927 of record NZ_JBEXGT010000008.1, read on the forward strand.
GTGCGGGAGGGGGCGGGCCGGCCCGCCGCCGTGCTCGGCGTCCCCGTCGGGTTCATCGGCGCGGCCGAGTCCAAGCAGGCCCTGACGGAGTACGGCGGCGACCTCGCGTACCTGGTCGTGCACGGCCGCAGGGGTGGAAGCGCGATGGCGGCGGCCGCCGTCAACGCGATCGCGAGCGAGGAAGAGTGAGCTGCGCATGAACGACTCCGGCCCATCGCGGGACGCCGCACCGGCGGCACCCGGGCGCCTGTGGGGCGTGGGGCTCGGCCCTGGCGACCCCGAGCTGGTGACGGTGAAGGCCGCCCGGCTGGTGCGCGAGGCCGACGTGGTCGCCTACCACAGCGCGCGCCACGGCCGCAGCATCGCCCGCGGCGTCGCCGAGCCGTACCTGCGCGGCGACCAGGTCGAGGAACCGCTGATCTACCCGGTCACCACCGAGACCACCGACCACCCCGGCGGCTACCGGGGCGCCATCGACGACTTCTACGCCGTCTGCGCCGAACGGCTGGCCGCGCACCTCGACGCGGGACGCGACGTCGTCGTCCTGTGCGAGGGCGACCCGCTCTTCTACGGCTCCTACATGCACCTGCACAAGCGGCTGGCCCACCGTTACCCCACCGAGGTGGTCCCCGGCGTGACGTCGATGAGCGGGGCGGCGGCGGCGCTCGGCCGTCCGCTGGTCGAGGGGGAGGAGGCCCTGACCGTCCTGCCGGGCACCCTGCCGCCGGACGTCCTCGCCGAGCGGCTCGCCGCCACCGAGTCGGCCGCGATCCTCAAGCTCGGGCGCACCTTCCCCGCCGTGCGTGAGGCGCTCGACCGGGCCGGGCGGCTGGGCGAGGCCTGGTACGTCGAGCGGGCCAGCACCGACCGGCAGCGGATCGCTCCGCTCGCCGAGGTGGATCCGGCCGAGGTGCCCTACTTCTCCATCGCCGTCATCCCCAGCCGCGCCGGCGCCTCCCTCACCCGGACCACCGAACCGGGCGACACCGTGAGCCCGGGCACCGGCGCCCATGCTGGCGCCGTCGGAGCGTCCGCGCCGGAGGCGCCCCATGGGGAGGCGGTTCGCGGAGAGGTGGTCGTGGTCGGGCTGGGGCCGGCGGGACGGTCGTGGCTGACGCCGGAGGCGCAGGACGCGCTGGCCACCGCGGACGACCTGGTCGGCTACGGCCCCTACCTGGACCGCGTCCCGCCGAACCCGCGGCAGCGCCGTCACCCCACCGACAACCGGGTCGAGGCCGAACGCGCCGCGCACGCCCTGGAGATGGCGCGGTCCGGCGCCCGGGTCGCGGTGGTGTCCTCCGGCGACCCCGGCGTGTTCGCCATGGCGAGCGCGGTGCTGGAGGTGGCGTGCGAACCCCGGTTCGCGGGGGTGCGGGTGCGCGTGGTCCCCGGGCTGACGGCCGCGCAGGCGGTCGCCGCCAGGGCCGGCGCGCCGCTTGGGCACGACTACTGCGTGCTCTCGCTTTCCGACCGGCTCAAGCCGTGGGAGGTGATCGCCGGGCGCGTCACCGCCGCGGCGCGCGCCGATCTGGTGCTGGCGATCTACAACCCGGCCTCGCGCAGCCGCACCTGGCAGGTGGGCGCGGCCCGCGACCTGCTGCTGGAGCACCGCGCGCCCGACACCCCCGTGGTGGTCGGGCGGGACGTCGGCGGGCCTGGCGAGAGCCTGCGCGTCACCACGCTGGCCAAACTGGACCCGGCCGACGTCGACATGCGCTGCCTGCTGGTGGTCGGCTCCTCCACCACCCGGATCGCCGAGCGGGACGGCCGCCCGGTGGTGTTCACCCCACGCCGCTACCCTGCCTGAGCCGGGGCCGGGGCCGGAGCGGAGAGCGGGGCGGGTGCCGTGCGGTGCGGGTCACTTCTGGGTGTCACCCGGCCTGCGCTCTTGGGGCCGGGAGCCGGGAGCGCGGAGGAGGGCGAGTGCCGCTGAGGGGTGGTCAGTGTTCGGTTCCACCAGGGCTAGGACCGGGGAGGCGGGTGCCGTGCGGTGCGGGTCACATCTCGGTGTCACTCGGCTTGAGCTCCTGAGCCAGCGGCGGGGAGGAGGGCGAGCACCGCTGCGGGGTGGTCAGTGTTCGGTTTCACCCGGACCGGGATCGGGGAGGTCGTCGAGCCAGGTCATGGCCTCTTCCACGGTCCCTGCGACCTGCGTGTCAGTGGCCGGGAGGGGCAGGGGAGGGCGCCGCACCACGACGACGGGCAGTCGCATTTCGCGCGCGGCCGCGAGCTTGGCCATGGTCATGGTCCCCCCGCTGTCCTTGGTGACCAGGACCTCGACGCGGTGGGCGCGCATCAGGGAGAGCTCGCCCTCCAGGCTGTAGGGGCCGCGGTCGAGCAGGAGGTGGTGGCGGCGGGGGAGCGGCGGCTCGGGCGGGTCCACGGTGCGGATGAGGAACCACAGCTCGTCCAGGCCCGCGAAGGCCGGCAGCCCCTGCCGGCCCGAGGTGAGGAAGACGCGCCCGCCGAGGGCCGGCAGCGTCCCGGCCGCCTCCGGAAGCGACGCCACCCAGTGCCAGTCGTCCCCCGGGCCCTCGATCCATCCCGGACGCCGGAGCACCAGCAGCGGCACGCCCGCCGCCGCGCACGCCTGAACGGCCGAGGCGGTGATCCGGGCGGCGAACGGATGCGTGGCGTCCACCACGGCGCCGATCCGCCGCTCGCGCAGCCAGGCGGCCATGCGCTCGGGTCCGCCGAACCCGCCGACCCGCACCTCGCCCTCGGGCAGCTTGGGATCGCTCACGCGTCCGGCCAGGGACGACACCACCCGCGTCCCCGGCCTGCCGGCCAGTTCGGCCGCCAGCCCCCGCGCCTCCCCGGTCCCGCCCAGGACCAGTACCGTCCGTCCCACGTGCCCGCGTCCACCGTCCACCGGCCGTCCTCTCCCCTCACCCGAAGACCATTGTCGGTCCCGCGACGCGACGCCCCCGTCAGGCGTCTCGAACGGCGTCCTTGGGCGGGTTCGTCCTGTCACGCGGAGACCATTTCGGCTCCGCGACGCGACGTCCGCGTCAGGCGTCTCGGACGGCGTTCGTGGGTGAGTTCCTCTCGTCACGCGAAGACCATTGTCGGTCCCGCGACGCGCGCCCCCGTCAGGCGTCTCGGACGGCGTCCTTGGGTGGGTTCCTCTCGTCAAGCGGAGACCGTCGTCGGTCCGGCGACAGGACGTTGACGTCACGCTTCTTCGGGGGCGTCCTGTTGCCAGATCCAGTTCCGCCGGTGATAGACCGGCCGCAGCCCGGCGCGCAGCATGTTGTTCAGTGAGGGGTTGCTCTCGCCCTCTCCAGGACGTCCGGCTTCGGCGATCAGCCATCGGCAGCCGGCGGTCGCGGCCTGCTCGGCGCGGGCCGCCATCAGGGCCGACTGCGCTCCCCGGCCGCGGTACTCCGGCAGCGTCGCCCCGGCGTTGAGCGCGCCGACGTCGCCGTGCAGGTAGAGGTTCGCGCCCGCGACGACGCGGTCGCCGTCCCACACCGCGAACGGCCGGAAGCGCGGGTGCCCGACGGTGGCCGTCATCATCCGCACCAGCCCTTGGTCGAGCATGCCGAACACCGACAGCACGACCGTGGCCCATTCTTCCGCGTCCTGCGGGCCGACCGGCCCGACCCGCAGTTCTGTGCTTCCCGGGACGAAGGCGTCGACCGGTCCGCACACCTTGACGATCTCGCCTCCCGGGCGCAGGCCGTGCCGGGCGCGGATGTCCTCCCAGTCCGGCGGCAGCACGGACGGAGCGATCTGCAGCACCGCACGGCCGGCGCCCTCGCCGCGGTAGAAGTCCAGCACGCGGCCGATGAGCTCGTCGGTGACCGGCTCCTCGAAGCCGAATCCGAGCGCCTTGCTCCAGTAACCGGACCGATCGCCGCGCATCGACAGCACGACGCCGCCCCCGATGCGGGCCGTCGCGACGTGCAGCGTCGCGCTCGCGTCCGCCGGCGTGCCCACCTCGTACTGGTACATGAACTCCGCCTCGGCGGCTTCCAGCACGGCGGCCGACGGTGTGTTCGACATGGTCTTTCCTTGCTGCTGACATAGGTGCCGACATGGGTGCTGACATTGCAGAAGGACACGAGATCGTGCCCCGATGACGCTGATAATCACCAAACGCAGTGATCATGCGCTTTTGTTCAGATCTGTGGAGAAGTACCGCTTGGATGCCGCGGCGGCCCGGCAGATGCATTCGCTCAATCCAGGCCGGTACGGAAACGAGGGCCCGCTTCGGCCGCGCGCACCCCGGCGGGCACTGTGCGGGATGGCGGGCACTGTGCGGGACGGCCGGGCATCGTGCGGGACGGCCGGGCATCTGACACGCACCGTGCCAGGGGACGCGAGCGGTGCGGGACCGGGGGCGCAGGAGGCGGAACGCAGAATATGGGGGCTTCGCCCCCATGTCGGGTGCCGGGCGGGGAAGCGATACTCGGGCGCTGTGACCCCTATGAGCCCGTCCGTCGCCGCGCCGCCCCGGACCCGCACCGTGGTTCACGGGCAGACGCCTCCCGCTCCCCCGGCTCCGGAGGCCGTCGCTCGCGTACCGGGCGGCTCCACCGGGCCGGCCGCCAGCCTGTCCGACGCCGTACAGCCGCTCGTCCGCCGCGCGGCGGACCGGCTGGTGGCCGGCGGATCGCGCATCGAGGGCATCGAGGGCATCAAGGGCGGAAGCGCTGATGGCGCCGATGGCGCCGGACTCGTCCTCGCCTCGATCCGCGAACGGTTCGCGGCCGACCTGACGGCCGCGCTGACGCGCATCGCGGCCCGCGTCCTGGTGTACGAGCTGAACGCGCGGCGGGCCGGGGGTCGGCTGCCGGGCGGCACGCCGGCCGAGCGGTTCGCCGGCTTCGTGCGCCAGGTGGGCACCGAGGACGGGCTGGCGGCACTGCTGAAGGACTACCCCGTGCTGGCCCGCCTGCTGGACCAGGCCGCCGACCAGGCGGTGGAGACCGGGCTGGAACTGCTGACCCGCTTCACAGGGGACGGCGCGCACCTGCGGGAACTCCTGGGAGGCGATCCGGGCGGCCTGGTGGAGTTCTCCGCGGCGGGTGACGGCCATGCCGGCGGTCGCGCGGTCGCCCTGGTGACGCTGGCCGGCGGAGCGAAGGTCGTCTACCGTCCGCGGCCGGTCGAGGCGCACGTCTGTTTCGGCGAGGTGGCCGGCTGGCTCAACGAACGCGTGCCCGGCCTCGGCCTGCGCACGCCGCGGGTGGCGCGCCGGGACGGCTACGGCTGGATTGAGTTCGTGCCCGCCGAGCCGTGCGCCGACGCCGCCGAGGTCGAGCGGTTCTACGTGCGGGCCGGCGCGCTGCTGGCCCTGCTGTACGCGCTGAACGCCGTGGACGTCCACTACGAGAACCTCATCGCCTGCGGAGGGCAGCCGGTGCTGGTCGACGTCGAGACGCTGTTCCATCCGGCGCTGCCGGTGGAGGCGTCCGCCGACCCGGCGCTGCACGCGCTGCGGGACTCGGTGCAGCGCACCGCCCTGCTGCCGAAGCTGATGGTCGGCGAGCTCGGCGCCCTGGACATCTCCGGGCTGGGCGGCGACAAGGACGAGGTGTACCCCTTCCTGGCCGCCCAGTGGGAGGAGGCCGGGACCGACACCATGCGGCTGGTGCGCGGCGTCGCCCGATTCGCCGGGGCGGCCAACCGTCCCCGTCTGGACGGGGTGGACGCCGACCCGGCCGACCACGTGCCGAGCCTGCTCGCCGGATTCCGCCGGGCCTACGACGCCATCGCGGCCGGGCGCGACGAACTGCTCCGCGGGCCGCTGTCGCGGTTCGGCCGGGCCCAGGTGCGCGTGCTGCTGCGGCCGACGCGCTTCTACGGCGAACTGATGATCGAGTCGACCCACCCGGACGTGGTCAGGACGGCCGCCGACAGGGACGAGGTGTTCGGCCTGCTGGAGGCCGTGTCCGCCGGCGACCCGGCGCGGACGGCGGCGGTGCCGTCCGAGCGGGCCGACCTGTGGGCGGGGGACATCCCCTACTTCAGCGCGGTCCCGGGTTCGCCGGAGATCCGCGACAGCCGGGGGACACCGCTGCCGTGGCGGCCGGCGGAGTGCGGGCTGGACACCGTGGCCGCCAAGCTGTCCCGGCTCGGCACGGCCGACCGGGAGAACCAGGAATGGCTCATCCAGGCCTCGATGGCGGCCCGGTCGGCCGCCGGACCACGCGAGCCGGCGGACGGGACGACGGGCGGACCGCCGGAGCCGGGGGACGAGGCGTCCACCACACGGCGAGCACCGGGGGACGGCACGACTCACGGGCGACGAGCGTCCGAGGGCGGCATGGCTCACGGGCGTCGAGCGTCCGAGGAGGG
>NZ_JBEXGT010000008.1:96332-232572 GCF_040607475.1 Sphaerisporangium sp. NPDC005288
CATGGCTCACGGGCGACGAGCGTCCGAGGGCGGCATGGCTCACGGGCGTCGAGCGTCCGAGGAGGGCATGGCTCACGGGCGTCGAGCGTCCGAGGGCGGCATGGCTCACGGGCGTCGAGCGTCCGAGGAGGGCATGGCTCACGGGCGTCGAGCGTCCGAGGACGGCATGGCTCACGGGCGGCCGGGGCCGGGGAGCCGGGGGGCCGGTGGGCGGCACGTGCCGGGGGAGTCGCCAGGGGCGCCGTCCCAGGCGATGGTGCCCCATCCTGAGGCGCTCGTCGCCGCGGCGCGCGGCATCGCGGACCGCCTGTGCGCGACCGCCCACCGCGACGGCGGCACGGTGAACTGGCTCGGCCTGGAGCCCGTCGAAGACGGCCACTGGATGGTCATGCCGCTGGGCGGCGGGCTGGCCGGCGGTTACCTCGGCGTCGCGCTGTTCCTGGCCCAGGCGAGCCGCGCGACCGGGATCTCCCGCTACATGGACGTCGCCCGGATGGCGGTGCGTCCCATCCCGCGGCTGCTGGAGCAGATCGGCGCGAACCCGGAGCTGCTCCGGGCGGTGGGGTGCGGCGGTTTCGGCGGGCTCGGCGGCATCGCGTTCGGCCTGTCACAGCTCGGCCTCCTGCTCGGCGACTCCGAGGTGACGAGCTGGGTCGCGCCCGCGGTGGAGGCCGCTGGTGCGGCGGTCACCGACGAGGCGCCGCTGGACGTCCACGACGGCCTGGCGGGATGCCTGGCCGCGATGCTCGCCGTCCGGCAGACCACGGGTTCGGCGCCGGCCGGCCGCGTGGCGGCGGCGTGCGCCGAGCGCCTGACCTCGGCGGCGCCCTCGGCGGACCTGCCGCCCGGGTTCGCCTTCGGCGCCGCCGGCGTCGGATGGGCGCTGGCCAGGTACGGGCGCGGCGATGCGGGGGGCAAGGTGGGGGCTCGCCTGCTCGCGGACGCCCGGGCACGGGCGCCCGAAGAGAACACCTGGTGCCACGGCGCGGCGGGTGTGCGCCTCGCCCTGGCGGACACGGCCGACAGAGCCGACATGGCCGACACGGCCGGCGTGGGGCGCACAGCCGATGGAGGCGACGCGTCCCTCCCCGGTGGCTTCGGCTCCGCGTCCAAGGGTGCGGATGTCCCGTCAGGCCGGCCGGTAGGCACCGGCGTCTCGTCCGGCGGGTCCATGGGCGCCGGCGTTTGGACGGGCGCGCCCATGGGCCCCGCGGGTTCGCCGGGCGGGCACACAGGCGCCGGCGTCCCGGCGGGCGGCCCCTCAAGGTCGGCCGGGAGGACGCTGGGCGGTCATGGTCTGTGCCATGGCGAGACGGGGCGATTGGAGGCGTTGAGTGCGCCGGCGCGGCGGGGAGACGCTTCGGCGCGGCGTGAGCTGCGCCGGGACGCCGGCAGGTTGCTGGCCTCGCTGGACACTCATGGAGCGCGGTGCGGCACTCCCCGCCACGCTCCGACCCCGGGCCTGCTCGACGGCCTGGCCGGCATCGGCCATGGACTGCTCAGGCTGGCCCTTCCGGAAACAACGACGTCGGTGCTGCTGCTGCGGCCCGCTGATGAAGGAGAGATCCGTGGAATGTGACAACCGTGAGACCGCCGGGGGGCCGGCCGCGTCCTGGCAGGAGCGGGTGGGCCGTCCGGCCGGCTCGATCATGATCAGGCTGGCGGGGGTCTCCCCGGTGACCCGCGCTCTGGTGCTGGCCGGGCTGACGGCCGGGACGACGCTCGTGCTGGGCTCGCCCGACACCGCGGCGGGCGTCGTGCTGGCCGCCGGCGGGGACGACACCGTCCTCCCGGTCACCGTCAGCACCTGCTAAAAGCCCATATTTCGTGACATGGCGGCAGATAACCTGTCGTCATGTCATTCACCTCCCCCATTCTGGTCGGGCGTGAGCGCGAAACCGAACAACTCGACCGGTGCCTGTCCGCCGCCCGTCAGGGCCGGGGCGGCGCGGTCTTTCTGCTCGGTGACCCCGGGATAGGCAAATCCCGCCTATCCGTCGAATGCGCGTATCGCGCATTCGACACCGGAATGACAGTGTTACGGGGACGCGGCGGGAACGTCAGCGCGGACATCCCCTTCAAACCGTTATGCGAGGCGCTGCTCTCCTACAGCAGGACCAACCCCCCGCCCGACGACCCCGCGCTGGCGCCCTACCTGCCGGCGCTGACCAGGCTGGTCCCGGAGTGGCGGCGGGCGGGGATCGCCGGCCACCTGGAGTCGGTGGTGGTCCTGGCCGAGGCCATCCTGCGCCTGCTGGCGGTGATCGGGCGGGACGGCGGCTGCCTGCTCATCCTGGAGGACCTGCACGAGGCGGACGCCGACACGCTCGCCGTCGTGGAGTACCTGGCCGACAACCTCGCCGAGACGCCCGCCCTCCTGCTGGCCAACCTGCGCAGCCACGCGGGACCCGCCCGCGCCGTCGCGGAGTCGTGCCACCTGCGGCGCACCGCGGGCCTCATCGACCTGGCGCCGCTGCCGCCCGACCAGCTCGCACGCCTGACGGCCGCCTGCCTGGACGTCTCGCGGGAGGACCTGCCCCGCCAGTTGGTCGGCCGTTTGGAACGTGACACCGCGGGCGTCCCGTTCATCGTCGAGGAACTGCTCGCCGCCATGGCCGGCGTCGGCGCCCTGGAGCGCGACGGCCGGCGCTGGCGGCTGAACGGCGACCCCGCGATCGACGTGCCGACCACGCTCGTCCGCAGCATCACCCTGCGCGCCGCGCACCTGGGCCCCTCGGCCCGGGATCTGCTGCACACGGCGGCGATCTTCGGCTCCCGCTTCCCGGTCCCGGTGATCCAGGAGGCCGCCGGCCTGGACGACCGCGAGGTCATGGCCTTCCTGCGGTCGGCGACCGATGCGCGGCTCATCACACCGGACGACTCCGCCAGCGACTGGTACGCCTTCCGCCACGCGCTGATGGCCGAGGCCCTGCTGTCCGCGCTGATCCCGGCCGAGCGCAAGCTGATCGCGCGCGGCGCGGCCGACGCGCTGGAGCGCCTGCACCCCGGGCTGCCCGGGGAGTGGTGCCAGATGGCGGCCACCCTGCGCCTGAGCGCGGGGGACGCGCTCGGCGCGGCCGGCCTGCTGGCCGACGCCGGTCGCCGCCTGCTGGGCGACGGCGCCGCCGACCTCGCCGTCACGCTGCTGGACCGCGCCTACGGCATGCTCGGCTCCGCCCCCGCCGACCTGCGGGCGAGCGCCATCCAGGGGTTGCTGCACGCGCTGACCGAGAGCGGGGAGGCCGACCGCGCCTACGCGCTCGCCAAGGACCTGCCGATCACCGGCGACCTGGCGATGACCATCCCGCACGAGATCGACCTGCGCACCAAGCTGGCGTGGGTGGCCGCCGAGATCGGCCAGACCGCCGACGGCCTCGCGCACGTCGCCGCGGTCCGCAGGCTGCTCGACATCGGCCCCGACGAGGCCAGGGCCGCCGCCATCGACGTGATCGAGGCCCAGCTCATCGTCCCCGACCACGGCGTGCTGCAGCAGAGCCCCCAGCGGATGGCCGCCGCGGAGACCCTCGTGCGGCGGGCGGCCGAGGTCGCCGAGCGCGTCCCGCTCCCCGAGGTGGCCTGCCAGGCGTGGGAGCGGATGGCGCTGTTCTCCCGGGTCCGCGGGTTCGACGAGCCCGACCGGTGCCTGACCCGGGTGCTGACCATCGCCGACGCCCACGGGCTGAGGCTGTGGAAGCTGCGGGCGATGGTGCGCCTGGCCGCCAACCACGCCCTGCGCACCGGCGAACGGGACCGGCTGGAGGAGGTCGGCAGGGCGGCGGAGCGGGCCGGCGCGATCAGCCTGGTCCACACCGCCCAGGCCTCCCTGGTGATGATGGCGGTCCTGCGCGGCGAGTACGGCGAGGCCCACGAGCTGGCCGTGCCGTGCGTCGAGACGACCATCCGCCTCGGCCACACCGCCTACACCCAGTACCTTCTGCTCGCCCAGGCCACGCTCGCCGCCCATCAGGCCAAGCGCGCGGACATGGAGCTGGCGCTGGAGCGGTTCCGCCGGTGGGGAGGGGAGAACAGCCTGCACATGCCGGTCGTCCACGGCCTGTGCCAGGCCACGTGCGCCCTGCTGGAGGAGGACCGCGACCTGTGCGCCGAGATGCTGGCCAAGGCGCGGGACTGGGAGGAGCGCAACCCCACCGTCTACTACCTGACCGGCAGGTACGGCATCGGGGTGCTCATGGAGGTGCTGGCCGGGCGGGCGGGCCGCGCCGAATGGCGGGCCGCGGACGCCACCTCGGCCGCCGAGCTGGCCTGGAACCGGCACTTCCTCCACCTGGCGGACGCGGTGCTGCTGGGCCGCGACGGCGACGCGGACGGCGCGCTCGCCGCGTTCGCGGCGGCCGCGGAGAACGGCCGGCCGTTCCCGCTCGCCCGGCACCTCGGGCTGCGGCTGGTCGCCGAGGCCGCCCTGGCCGACGGCTGGGGAGAGCCGCTGGTCTGGCTGCGCACCGCCGAGGAGTACTTCCACCAGGCCGGCATCCCCGCCGTCACCGGGGCCTGCCGGGCCATGTTGCGCCAGGCGGGGGCCGCGGTGTCGCAGCGTCGCACCGGACGCGAGCAGGTGCCGAGCCGGCTGCGCGGCCAGGGCGTCAGCGTTCGGGAGTACCAGGTGCTGACCCTGCTCGCCGAACGGCGCGGCAACGTCGACATCGGCAAGCGGCTGTTCATCTCACCCCGGACGGTGGAGAAGCACGTCGCGAGCCTGCTGCACAAGACGGGCCTGCCCGACCGCGCCGCCCTGTACGAGCACGCCGCCGAGCTGATGCGCCGAGCTGATGCGCCGAGCTGATGCGCCGAGCTGACGCGGCCGACGCCTCCATGACACTCCCGTGAGCCCCCACCGCGCCCCCACGAGACCCCGGGAATTTGGGGGCGCCGCCCGCATGTGACGCGCGCCGCGGATCGGCACAGTGCTTGTCATGAGCGGACACGGAAAGACGTCGCGGGCGGCGCCCGCCGGGCTCGGCCCGGCGTGGTGGGCGGACGGCCTGACGCTGGCGGAGCGGCTGGACCAGGCCGGCGGGCACCCTCCCGCCGGCCGGCCGCCGGAGACGACGGGGGAGACCGCGCGCTGGCGGCTGCGGGAGTGGCGCGACGCCCACGGGCCGCTGGACGACGGACGGTTCGAGCGGCGGCTGGCCGCGGCCGGGCTGAGCGTCGAGGAACTGGCCGCGCTGCTCGACGAGGAGCCCGCCGCGCTGGCGGGCCGCGCCGGCCGTCCCGCCTGGGCCGGGCAGGCCGCCGAGGCGGTCGCCGCCGCGGACACGGCGCCGGCCGGGGAGGGGTTCACGGCGGTCGTGGCGCCGTTCGCCGAGGGCGCGCTGCGGCACTTGGCCGCCGCACTGGCCGAATGCGGACCGGCCGTCGAAGCCGAGGCGCTGCTGGCGGGCTGGGGCGGGGAGCTGCGGCAGCGGCTGGCCGCGCTGGCGGCGCGGACGCTGGTCCTGGAGCTCAACGTCATGCGCGTCGCCCGGCGGCTGTCGGGTGAGACGCCCGAGGAGCGGTTCGCCGGGTTCGTCCGGCACTTCCGGCGGCCCGAGGCGCTGGCGGCGCTGTGCGAGGAGTACCCGGTGCTGGCCAGGCTGCTGGCCGAGACCGCCGACCGGTTCGCCGCCACCCGCGGCGAGATGCTCGCACGCTTCGCGGCCGACCGCGACGAGATCGTCCGCACGCTGCTGGGCGGGGCCGACCCCGGCCCGCTGACCACGGCCGCCGCCGGCGGTGACACCCACCAGGGCGGCCGGTCGGTGAGCGTCCTGGGCTTCGACGGCGGCGCGCGGGTGGTGTACAAGCCGCGCCCGCAGGCCGTCCACCGCCACTTCAACGACGCGCTGGGCCGGCTCAACGAACGCGTCGCCGGCCTCGGCCTCACTCGCCTGGCGGTGCTGGACCGCGGCGCGTACGGCTGGGTGGAGTTCGCACCGCACCTGCCGTGCCGCGACCAGGAGGAGGTCGGCCGCTACTACCACCGGCTCGGCGCGCTGCTCGCGCTGCTGCACGCGCTGGACGGCGCCGACTTCCACTGCGAGAACCTGATCGCCTGCGGGGACCAGCCCGTGCTGGTCGACCTGGAGGCGCTGCTGCACCCCGTGGTGCCGGGCGCGGGATTCGACGGCCTGATGGCGGACCCGGCGGCGCGGGCACTGGAGGCCTCGGTGAGCCGCAGCGGCCTGCTCCCGGACCTGATGCTCGGCGAGAACGGCGTGATCGACCTGTCCGGGATGGGCGGCGACAAGGACGCCACCATGCCCGTCAAGAGCCCCGCGTGGGCAGGCCAGGGCACCGACGAGATGCGGCTGGTCCGCGACCACGCGACCTTCCCGGGAGTGAGCAACCGCCCGCGCGTCGGCGACGACGAGGCCGACCCCGCCGACCACGTCGAGGACATCCTGGCCGGGTTCGGGCGGGCCTACGAGGCCATCGTCGCGGACGCCGCCGGCCTGACCGGACTGCTGGCCGTCTTCGCCGACGACGAGGTGCGGGTCGTCCCGCGCGCCACCCGGACCTACGGCAAGCTGATGATGGAGTCCACCCACCCGGACGTGCTGCGTCACGGCCTCGACCGCGACCGCGTCCTGGACCACCTCTGGGCGCTGTCCGGCGGCGACCCGCTCCGCGAGCGGATGACCGAGTACGAGACCGCGGACCTCTGGGCCGGCGACATCCCGATCTTCACGACCCGTCCCGGCGGCCGCGACCTGTGGACCTCCGGCGGCGTCCGGCTCCGCGGCGTGCTGCCCGAGTCCGGCCTGAGCCGCGCCGTCCGCAAGATCCAGGGCATGGGCGAGGCCGACCGGCGCCGTCAGGAATGGGTGATCCGCGCGTCGATGGCCTCCCGCGACCGCACCGGCCTGGCCGGCGTCGTCACCGGCGTCGTCACCGGCGCCGCGTCCGCGGCGCCCGCCGGCGGTGGTCCGGCGGACCGGGACCGGCTGGTCGCCGCCGCCCAGGACATCGCCGACCTGATCGACCGGCACGCCTGCGCCGACGACGGCCGGGTCAACTGGCTCGGGCTGGACCTGGTGGAGGACAAGTACTGGATGCCCCGGCCGCTGTCCTTCGAGCTGTACGGCGGCTACACGGGGGTGGCGCTGTTCCTGGCGCAGTGCGCCGCCGTCACCGGCCGGGAGCGGTACGCCGGTCTGGCCCGCCGCGCGGTCGTCCCCCTCGCCCGGCTCGCGCAGGACCCGCCGGAACAGGGCGTCATGGGGGCGTTCACCGGGCTGGGCGGCGTGGCGTACGCGTTGCTGCACCTGGCCGGCCTGCTCGGCGAGCCCGGCCTGGCGGGGCCGGTGGAGGACCTGGTGGAGGCGTGCGCCAAGGCGGCCGGCCACGACGAGGTCCTGGACGTCATCGGCGGCGCCGCCGGCACCCTGGCGACGATGCTCGCGATCCACCGGGCCACCGGATCGGACGCGGCCTGGCGGACGGCGGAGGCGTGCGCCGAGCGCCTGCTCACCACCGCGATCCCCATCGGAGCGGGCATGGCCTGGCGGACGCCCATGTGCGGCGACCTGCCGCTGACCGGCTTCTCGCACGGCGCGGCCGGCATCGGGTGGGCGCTGTGCCGCTACGCCGAGGCGGGCGGCGACCCGCGCGCCCGCGAGATGGCCCTGGCCGCCTTCGCCTACGAGAGCGAGCACTACCGGCCGGACCTGCGGGGCTGGCCCGACTTCCGCACGGGGCAGGGCCCCGGCGACACCCTCCACGCCTGGTGTCACGGCGCCCCCGGCATCGGCCTGTCCCGGACGTCCGCTCTGGCCCCCGCCGCCCGGGCGTTCTCCGACCTGACGTCCACCGACCTGACGTCCACCGACCTGACGTCCACCGGCCTGACGACCGCCGGCCGGGTGTCCGCCGATCCGACGCACGTCGATCAGGTGCGGGCCGACCTCGGCCTCGCGCTGGCCGCCGAGGCGGCGCACGGGCCCATGGCCAACCACAGCCTCTGCCACGGCGAGCTGGGCAACCTCGAACTGCTGATCCGGACCCGCGACCGGCCGGAGGTGGCCGGCCTGCTGACGGCCCGCACGGCTCGCGTGCTCGACGACCTGGAGCGCCACGGCCCGCGCTGCGGCGCGCCCGGCCCGCACACGCCCGGCCTGATGAACGGGCTGGCCGGCATCGGGCACGGGCTGCTCCGGCTCGCCCTGCCCGACCAGATCCCCTCAGTGCTCCTGTTCGAGGCCCCCGCCGGAAAGGACCAGCGATGACCAGGTCGCCGTACGAGGCGCCCCGCCGGGAGCGGGCGCCGATGGCCGGGGCGCCGTGCGGATCGCCGGTCGGGAGGGATCGCTGATGGCCAGGGTTCCGCTGCGGCACCAGCTCACCTCGACCGAATGCGCCGCGGCCTGCCTCGCCATGATCGCCAGCTTCCACGGCCGCGACACGAGGGTCGCCGAATGCCGGGAACTGCTCGGCATCGGCCGCGACGGGGTGTCGGCCGCCCACCTGATCGCCGCCGCCCCCCGCATGGGCCTGCACGCGCGGACCGAGCGGGTGGCGCACCTGGACGGCACCGACGAGCCGGTCATCGCCTACCTCGCCGACCACCACTTCGTCGTCGTCGAACGGGTCACCGCGCGGCGCGTCCGCATCGCCGACCCCGGAGCCGGCCGCCTCTGGCAGAGCAGGGAGGACTTCGACCGGCGCTACGGCGGCGTGCTGGTCCGCGTGACGCCGGGACCGGACTTCACGCGGCGGCGCACGCCCATGCGCGAGTGGCTCATGCTGCGCTACCTGCGCGACTTCGTGGCGCTGCCCGGCAGCCGCGGCCTGCTCGGCGTCGTGCTGGCCTGCGCGGTCGTGCTGAAGACGCTCGCGCTGGTGCTGCCGATCGCCACCCAGCAGGTCGTCGACACCTTCGTCCCCGCCCGGCGGGCCGACATCCTGCCCGTGTTCGCCATCGTGGTGGCCGGCACCACGGTCCTGGCCGGCGCCATGACCCTGCTGCGCGAGCTGGTGGTGCTCGGCCTGCGCGTCCGGGCCGAGGCGACGCTCGGGCGGCGGCTGATCCGCCACATGCTGCGGCTGCCGCTGTCGTTCTTCATCCAGCGCCGCAGGGGCGACCTGCTCGCCCGGCTCGGCAGCGTCTCCACCACGCGCGAGACCGTCACCCAGCGGCTGCTGACGATGGTGCTGGACGCCGCGCTGCTCACCGGCTACCTGATCGGCCTGGCCGTGCTCGCCCCCGGGTACGTGCCGGTCGTCGTGGTGCTGGGCGGCGTCCACGTGCTGCTGGTGGTGCGGCTCTCCCCGCGGACGGCGGCGGTCTACCAGCGCGAGCTGTCGGCCAAGGCCGAGGAGCAGAGCTATCTCACCGAGACGCTGGAGGCCGTGATCCCGGTCAAGGCCAACGGGGTGGAGGAGCGTGCCGAGCAGCACTGGGCCGGCCTGTTCGACCGGTACCGCGCGGCCCTGGCCGTCCGCGGCCGGATCACCGCCGGCCTGGAGGCCCTGCACCAGGCCCTCACCACCGCGGCCCCCCTGCTCCTGCTGCTCACCGGGCTGGCGCTGGTCCTGAACGGGTCCATGACCATCGGCACGGCGCTCGCCGCCAGTACGGTGGCGCTCGCGGTGCTGGCCCCGATCCAGGGACTGGCCGGCGCCGGCCAGAGCTATCCGATGCTGCGCAGCCAGATCGAGCGGGTGTACGACATCGTCGACGCCGACGAGGAGCCCAGCGGTCAGGTGCGCCTGGCACCGGACGCCCCGAGCGGCGTCGAGGTCGAGGGGCTGGTCTTCCACTACCAGTCCGACGGCCCGCCGGTCCTGTCCGGCCTCGCCTTCGCCGTCCAGCCCGGCGACAAGCTCGGCATCGTCGGCCGCACGGGGTCGGGCAAGAGCACCATCGCTTTGCTGGTCCTCGGCCTGCTGCGCCCCACCGCGGGCACGGTGCGCCACGGCGGGCACGACCTTTCCGACCTGGACGTCCACGACCTGCGGTCACGCTGCGGCGCCGTCCTGCAGGACCTCAACCTCTTCAACGGCTCCATCAGGGAGAACCTCACCCTGGGCCGGGAGGACGCCACCGAGGCGGAGGTGGTGCGCGCCGCCCGCATCGCCGGACTGCACGACGACGTGGTCGCCATGCCCATGGGATACGGCACGCTCGTCGGCGAGGCCGGAGCCGCGCTGTCGGCCGGGCAGCGGCAGCGGGTCGCCCTGGCCCGCGCCCTGGTCCACAAGCCCCGTCTGCTCATCCTCGACGAGGCCACCAGCCACCTCGACCCCGAGACCGAACGCCGCGTCGACGCGGCGCTGTCCGGGCTCGAGGTCACGCGGATCGTCATCTCGCACCGCCTGAGCGCGATCCGCGACGCCCACCAGATCCTCGTGCTCGACCGCGGCCGCGTCGTCGAGCGCGGCAGGCACGAGGAGCTCATCGCACGAGAGGGGACCTACCGGGAGCTGTTCGCACTGGACGCCGAGCCCCGTCCGCGGGTCGAGGCCCTGAACGCGTGAAGCGCGCCGGATGGCCCCGGCGCGCCCGTACACACACCAACGAACTGGAGAGTACGTCATGTCCGACAACGAGCTGATCCGTCAGTGGAAGAACCCGCAGGCCCGCACCGCCGGCCTCGACCACCCGGCGGGGGAGATCGCCCTCACCGAGGAGCAGGTGGTCGGCGGCCGGCCGCCGGTGACCGAGTGGATCGCCTCCCTGGGCTGCTGCCCCACCGGTCTGTGGTGCGGCGGAATCTGAGCCGCCCCCGGGCCCGCGGCACCGCGGGCCCGTCCGGCCGGCACCGTCCGGCGCGGTCCCCCTCCACCGAAATCTGAACGAAGGAGTCACACCATGTCCGACAACGAGCTGATCCGTCAGTGGAAGAACCCGCAGGCCCGCACCGCCGGCCTCGACCACCCGGCCGGGGAGATCGCCCTGGACGACACCCGCGTGGTCGGCGGCCGGCCGCCCAGGACCGAGTACGCCTTCTCCCTCGGCTGCTGCCCCACCGACGCGTTCTGCGCCGGCGGCTTCTGATCGCCACGACGTAGCCGAAGGAGTCATGAGATGTCCGACAACGAGCTGATCCGTCAGTGGAAGAACCCGCAGGCCCGTACCGGTGACCTGGTCCACCCCGCGGGTGAGATCAGCCTGGACGAGCTGGTCGGCGGCATGCCGCCCGCGACGGAGGCGATCGCCTCCTGGGGCTGCTGCCCCACCGGCGTCTACTGCGGCTGACCCGAGTACCGAAGGAGCCGCGCGATGTCGTCCGACGACGAACTGATCCGTCAGTGGAAGGACCCCCGGGTCCGCCCCAGGGGGGTCGCGCACCCGGCCGGTGAGATCGACGTCGACGAGGGCCTCGCGCACGTCGTCGGCGGCATGCCGCAGGAGACCTGGCCGCCGGTGATCTCCCACAAATGCTGCACCGTGGACCTCTGCTAGCAGGCCCACACCCCGTTCATCCCCACCGATTCATCGACAAGGAGTTCCCTCATGTCCGACAACGAGCTGATCCGTCAGTGGAAGAACCCGCAGGCCCGCGTCGCCGGCCTCGACCACCCGGCCGGGGAGATCGCCCTGCAGGAGGAGGTGGTCGGCGGGATGCCTCCGCAGACCGAGTTCTTCATCAGCATCGGCTGCTGCGCCACCCGCACTCTCTCCTGCCCCGTGTAGGCGTCACCGCATCTCGGCCTCGTCATCGAAGGAGTCATGAAATGTCCGACAACGAGCTGATCCGTCAGTGGAAGAACCCGCAGGCCCGCGTCGCCGGTCTCGACCACCCGGCCGGCGAGATCACGCTGGACGAGCGGATCGTCGGCGGCCGGGAACCCGCCACCGAGGGCGCGTTCACCTGGGGCTGCTGCAAGCCGACCTGGGGCTTCTGCATCTGACCCGACCCTGTGCCGATCCCGCCCGGTCCGCTCACCGGGCGGGATCCGGCCATGTGCCCTGGCGAACGGGGAGAAGCCGGCCCGGGTGGCCCTGCGCGGCGGGCCCGTTCGTGGGATGTGCATTCTTGACCCATGAGCACTGGGCTGCGGTATGGGTGGACGACCGGCGCGTGCGCGACGGCGGCGGTCACCGCCGCCTACACCGCACTGCTCACCGGGACGTTCCCCGACCCGGTGGAGATCGTCCTGCCCCGAGGGCAGCGCCCGTCGTTCGCGCTGGCCACCGAGGAACTCATCCCCGCTCACGTGACACCCCCGCAGGACGGACATCCCCCGCAGCACGGCGAGGCGGCCAGACGGGACGGGACCGCCGCCCCTGGGGAGGCGACGGGGCGACGTGGGACCGCCGGCCTTGGAGAGACGGCGGGGCGACAGGGGACGGCGGAGCCTCGACGGACCGCGGAGGGTCAGGATGCCCGGCCGTATCGGGAGGCCAGGGCCGGAGTGGTCAAGGACGCGGGGGACGACCCGGACGTCACGCACGGCGCGCTGATCCGCGCCGCCGTGCGGCGAGGCGGCCCCGGAACCGGGGTCACCTTCCGCGCGGGGCCGGGAGTCGGCACCGTGACCAAGCCGGGCCTTCCGCTGGAGGTGGGCGAGCCCGCCATCAACCCGGTGCCCCGCGAGATGATGCGCGCCCACGTGGCGCGCGTCGCCGCCGCGCACGGAGCCGCCGGCGACGTGGTCGTCGAGATCTCCGTGGACGGCGGCGAGGAGCTTGCGCGCCGCACCTGGAACCCCCGGCTCGGCATCCTCGGCGGCCTGTCCATCCTCGGCACCACGGGCGTCGTGGTGCCCTACTCGTGCTCGGCGTGGATCGACACCATCCGGCGCGGCGTGGACGTCGCCCGCGCCGCAGGGCACCGCCACGTGGCGGCGTGCACCGGCAGCACCTCCGAGCGGGTCGCCGCCGAGCTGTACGGGCTGCCGGAGGACGCGCTGCTCGACATGGGCGACTTCGCGGGCGCCGTCCTGAAGTACCTGCGCCGCCACCCCGTCCCCCGGCTCACCGTGGCCGGGGGCGTCGGCAAACTGTCCAAGCTCGCCGACGGGCATCTCGACCTGCACTCGGGCCGCTCGCAGGTCAGCACCGAGGCGCTGGCGGCGATGGTGCTCGGCGCGGGCGGCGACGAGGCGCTGGCGGCCCGGGTGCGGGACGCCAACACCGCCCTCCAGGCCCTCACCCTCTGCCGGGAGGCGGGGGTGCCCCTCGGCGACCTGATCGCCGCCCGCGCCCGCGCCACCGCCCTGGACGTCCTGCGCGGCGCCCCGGTGGAGGTCGACGTCATCGTCATCGACAGAGCCGGCACCATCGTCGGCCGCACCTAGTGCGGTGACCACATACGTTCCCCGGGCACGGTTCTCTACCCCCGGCCGGATCTGGTGCGGTGTCCACGTGCGTTCACTGGGCGCGGCTCTCCACCTCCGGCCACGTGCTGGAGGTGATCGGCGCCGGGTCGGCGGGTCGTGGTACGGCGATGCCGGCGCCTGTTACGGCGCCCGAGCCGGTGAACGTTCGTGGACAGCGCACTAGGCGTCCCTCTGTCACGTGCTATCGATGGTCGCCGGTGCGTGCTCTGGCGACCGCGGTGGCCGTGGCCGGGAGGGTGGTGTGGTGTTCGGAGGTGCCTGGGGACTCGACGTGGTAGCCGTCGGGGGTGGCGGTCACCAGTACGGCCGGGCCGGCGGGGCGTCCGCAGCGACGCTCGCATCCCGCCCAGTGCACGGGGAGCGGCCGGTGTCCGGTCAGGGCCGGTCCGGTGGCGGGGGGCGGGTGCGAGGTGGCCCGGGTCGCGTCGGACCGGACGTCGGCGAGCGATTTGGCGCAGCCCGGCAGGCCCGTGCAGGCCGTGACTCCGGCCCATGAGGATGCCGCGTCGGTCACCAGCCCGGCGGCGGCCAGGCGGGATGTCCACGCCGCGGCCTCGGCAGGCGCGATGCCGGGAATCACGAGGGTGCGCCACGGGGTCAGCCGGACCTCCGCGCTTCCCGCGTCGGCCGCCTCGGCCACCGCGTGCGCCTGGGCGGCGGTGAGTCGGCCCAGCGCGGCCAGGACGACCAGCACCACCCGCCCGTCCGCCATGACGACGATCCCGGGAGATTTCCCGGTGTCCGTACGCCCGGCCGTATCCGTCGTCGCGGCGTCCGGGCCGGTGCGGATGGCGGGGAAGACCTGGGGAGTGCCGGTGGTGAGGCGGGCGGTGATCGCGGCGGGGCCGTCGATGAGTTCGGCGACGCGCCATGCGCCGGTGCCCTGGGCGGTCCGCTCGGCCAGGAACGCCTCGGCGGCGGCCACCATCACGGGCACCGCGTCGGCAAGGGGGAACCGCAGCCCGGTGTCCTGCCCGGCGAGCAGCAGCACGCATCCGGCGATGCCCGCCCCGTGCCCCGGGTCCCGGGCTTCTATGGACCCGCCCGGACCGGGTTCGTTCCCGGCCCCTGTGTAGCCGGCGACGGGGGAGGGCCGGGTGGGGAGGAGGGTGAGGTCGGCGTGGAGGGGGAGCAGGTCGCGGCGGCCGTCGTCGAGGGCGAACAGGAAACGGCCCGGCAGCTCCGCGAGGGCGGGCCGGGCGAGCACGGCGTCGTCCAGCGCGCGGACGAGGGGGATGACGTCGGCGAGGCCGCGCCCGTCGAGGCCGGACAGTGGGCCGACGAGGATGTTGCGCACCCGCTCGTGGGTGGCCGAGGGCAGCAGCCCGGCGGCGGCCATCCGGTCCGCGAACGCCTGGCCGTCCGCCTCGCCGAGCCCGCGCACCTGCACGTTCGCGCGCGAGGTCAGTTCGATCACGCCCGATCCCCACGTGGTGGCGGCGTCCGCGATGACGCGCAGCCGGTCGGGGGTGAGCAGGCCGCCCGGCGTCCGGAGGCGGGCGACCGCGCCGTCCGCCGCCGTATGGGTCTGCAGGGCCCCGGGGCAGGCGTCCGGCCGCGACCGGGCCGGGGAGCCGGCGCCGCCGATCGACCGGGACGGGGAAGCGGCGCCGCCGTCCGGGCGGGCCGGGGAACCGGCGCTGTCGGCTGGGCGGGCCGGGGAACCGGCGCCGTCGGGAGGGACTTGGCCGGGCGGGCGGATGGTTTCGTTCGCGCTCGCGGGGGTGGAGAAGTCGGCGGCGGCCACGGTGAGGATGGTAACCCCGGCTGATCGCAATAACGACATCTCGCAATAAGTCGGACGACATGATCTGATGGAGGGCGACGGTACTGGAGGAAGCCGGTGTGAGTCCGGCGCGGTCCCGCCACTGTCACCGGGGAGTCAACCCCACCAAGGCCACGGCCCGGCAACGGGCGGGAAGGCCGGGGTGATGCGTCGATCCGGAAGCCAGGAGACTCCAGGCCGCCGTGTGGACCCACGACCCGGGGCGCGGACCCCGAGTGAGGATGTGCCGTGCGCCATCTCCCCCTGCTCCTGCTGTCGACCTCCGACACCGACCTGCTCAGCGCCCGCGCGTGCGGCCTGCCGTACCGGCTCGGCAACCCCGCCCGGCTCACCGCCGCCGGCCTCCCCGAGCTGCTGGACGGCGTGGAACTGGTCGTCGTCCGCCTGCTCGGCGGGCGGCGGGTCTGGCAGGAGGGCCTGGACGCCCTGCTCGCCGGCCCCCGCCCGGTGGTGGTGCTCGGCGGCGAGCAGGCCCCCGACGCCGAGCTGATGGAGCTGTCCACCGTCCCCGGAGGAGTGTGCGCCGAGGCGCACGCCTACCTCGCGCACGGCGGCCCGGCGAACCTGGCCGAGCTGCACCGCTTCCTGTCCGACACCGTGCTGCTCACCGGCCACGGCTTCGCCCCGCCCGAGGCCACCCCCGCCTGGGGCGTCCTGGAACGCCCGGAGCCCGAACCTCCGGTGGGGCAGGACGCAGGCACGGGCGGGGAGGTGACCGCCGATCCTCCCGTCGAGGGGAGGCGGGAGGCGGCCGGTATCCCGGCCGCGAACGGAGACCAGAGCGCCCCGGTCACGATCGTGGACGGACGGACCGGCGCGCGGCCGGTGGTGGGGGTGTTGTACTACCGCGCCCACCACGTCGCGGGGAACACCGGGTTCGTGCACGCGCTGTGCGACGCCATCGAGGACGCCGGAGGCCGCCCGCTGCCCGTCTACTGCGCCTCGCTGCGCACGGCGGAGCCGGAGCTGCTCCAGGTGCTCGGCGAGGTGGACGCGCTGGTCGTCACCGTGCTCGCCGCCGGAGGGACGCGCCCGGCGACCGCCTCGGCCGGCGGGGACGACGAGGCGTGGGACGTGGGCGCGCTGGCCGGGCTCGACGTGCCGATCCTGCAGGGCCTGTGCCTGACGAGCGGCCGGCGGGCGTGGGAGGAGAGCGACGAGGGCCTCTCCCCGATGGACGCGGCCTCCCAGGTGGCCATCCCCGAGTTCGACGGCCGGATCATCACCGTCCCGTTCTCCTTCAAGGAGGTCGACCAGGACGGGCTGACGGTCTACGTGGCCGACCCCGAGCGCGCCGCCCGCGTCGCCGGGATCGCCGTGCGGCACGCCGTCCTGCGGCACGTGCCCCGCGAGGAGCGGCGGATCGTCGTGATGCTGTCGGCCTACCCGACCAAGCACGCCCGGGTCGGCAACGCGGTCGGCCTGGACACCCCGGCCAGCGTCGTCCGCCTCCTGGCCGCTCTGCGCGCGGACGGGTACGACATCGGCCCCGACGGCGAGGACGGGCTTCCCGGCGTGGCCGACCTGGACGGCGACGCGCTGATCCACGCGCTGATCGCCGCCGGCGGCCAGGACCAGGACTGGCTCACCGAGGAGCAGCTCGCCGGCAACCCGGTGCGGATCTCCGCCGCCCGCTACCGCGCCTGGTACGCGACGCTCCCCGGGGACCTGCGCGCCCGCGTCGAGCGGCACTGGGGCCCGCCGCCCGGCGAGCTGTTCGTCGACCGCTCCCGCGACCCAGGCGGGGAGATCGTGCTGGCGGCGCTGCGCGCGGGCAACGTCGTGGTGATGGTCCAGCCGCCGCGCGGGTTCGGCGAGAACCCGATCGCGATCTACCACGACCCGGACCTGCCGCCGAGCCACCACTACCTGGCCGCCTACCGCTGGCTGCGGGACGAGGAGGGCTTCGGCGCGCACGCCGTCGTGCACGTCGGCAAGCACGGCAATCTGGAGTGGCTGCCCGGCAAGTCGGCCGGGATATCGGCCTCCTGCGGCCCGGACGCCGCGCTCGGCGACCTGCCGCTGATCTACCCGTTCCTGGTGAACGACCCCGGGGAGGGCACCCAGGCCAAGCGCCGCGCCCACGCCACCCTGGTGGACCACCTGGTGCCGCCGATGGCGCGGGCCGACACCTACGGCGACATGGCCCGGCTGGAGCAGTTGCTGGACGAGCACGCGTCGATCGCGGCCATGGACCCGGCCAAGCTGCCCGCGATCCGCGCGCAGATCTGGACGCTCATCCAGGCCGCCCGGCTGGACCACGACCTCGGCGTCGCCGACCGGCCGCACGACGCCGAGTTCGACGACTTCCTGCTGCACGTGGACGGCTGGCTGTGCGAGGTCAAGGACGTGCAGATCCGCGACGGCCTGCACGTGCTGGGCCAGGCACCCAGGGGACGGGCCCGGGTGGACCTGGTGCTGGCGATGCTGCGCGCCCGGCAGATGTGGGCGGGCGACCAGGCGCTGCCGGGCCTGCGCGAGGCGCTTGGCCTGGCCGAGGACGGCACCGCCGGGCGCACGGACACCGACGAGGCCGAGGAGATCGCCGCCGCGCTCGTCGAGGGCATGGAGGCCCGCGACTGGGACCCGGCCGCCGTCCCGGAGGTCTGCGCCGCCGTCTTCGCCGCCCGCCCGGCGCCCGCGACGACCGCCGGCACGGCGGACGGGGCGGCCGACGTCCCGCAGGACTCCCGCGCCGAACCGCCGGCGCTGCCGGAGGACGCCGGACGACCGGAGGCGGGGAAGCCGGAGGCCGAGGCGGCGATGGCCGAGGGGGCGGAGACCGGGAAGCCGGAGGCCGAGGGGGCGGAGACCGGGAAGGACGCGGTCAGAGGGCCGGAGGCCGGACGACCGGAGGCTGGAGGAGCGGAGGCCAGGCAGGTGGCGGTGCCGCCGATGGTGGCGTCGATCCTGGGGTTCGCGGCCACGGAGATCGTGCCGCGGCTGGACAGGACGGGGGACGAGATCGGCGCCGTCCTGCACGCCTTGGACGGCGGGTACGTCCCGGCCGGGCCGAGCGGCTCGCCGCTGCGCGGGCTGGTCAACGTGCTGCCGACCGGCCGGAACTTCTACTCGGTGGACCCCAAGGCGGTGCCGAGCCGCCTGGCCTGGGAGACCGGCCAGGCGATGGCCGCCTCGCTGCTCGCCCGCTACCGGGCCGACACCGGCGACTGGCCGCGCTCGGTGGGCCTGTCGATCTGGGGCACCAGCGCCATGCGGACGGCCGGGGACGACGTGGCCGAGGTGCTCGCCCTGCTGGGCGTCCGCCCGGTGTGGGACGAGGCGTCCCGCAGGGTCACCGGCCTCGCGCCGATCGCGCCCGACGAGCTGGGACGGCCCCGCGTGGACGTCACCGTCCGCATCAGCGGCTTCTTCCGCGACGCCTTCCCGCACGTCGTGGTCATGCTGGACGACGCGGTGCGACTGGTCGCCGCGCTGGAGGAGCCCGAGGAGGTGAACTACGTCCGGGCGCACGCCCAGGCCGACCTCGCCGCGCACGGGGACGAGCGGCGGGCCACCATGCGCGTGTTCGGCTCGCGGCCGGGCGCCTACGGGGCGGGGCTGCTGCCGCTGATCGACAGCCGCGACTGGCGCGACGACGCCGACCTCGCGGAGGTGTACGCGGTGTGGGGCGGCTTCGCCTACGGCAGGGACCTGGACGGCACGCCCGCCCGGGCCGACATGGAGGCCGCCTACCGGCGCATCGCCGTGGCGGCCAAGAACGTCGACACCCGCGAGCACGACATCGCCGACTCCGACGACTACTTCCAGTACCACGGCGGCATGGTCGCCACCGTGCGGGCCCTGACCGGCCGCGCCCCCGCGGCCTACATCGGCGACAGCACGCGGCCTGACGCGGTGCGCACCCGCAGCCTGGCGGAGGAGACGGCGCGCGTCTTCCGCGCCCGGGTGGTGAATCCGCGCTGGGTGGAGGCCATGCGGCGCCACGGCTACAAGGGCGCGTTCGAGCTGGCCGCGACCGTGGACTACCTGTTCGGCTACGACGCGACGACCGGCGTGGTGGCCGACTGGATGTACGACACGCTGGCCGCGACGTACGTGCTGGACCCGGAGAACCGGCGTTTCCTCGCCGAGTCCAACCCGTGGGCGCTGCACGGCATGGCCGAACGCCTGCTGGAGGCCGCGAGCCGCGGCATGTGGGCCCGCCCCGACCCCGCGGTGCTGAACGCCCTGCAGGAGATCTACCTGAAGGTGGAAGGCGACATCGAGGCCGGCGCGGAGGACGGCTGATCGCTCGCCTCGCCCCGATGCGGGTATGGGCCTAGGAGCGAGGCCACCGGGGAGGGCCAGAAGCGAGGCCACCGGGGAGGGGCGGTGTGAGGCGACCATGACGAGGACACCCATCGCCGGATACGCGCTGCTGTCGGACCGGCACTCGGCCGCGCTGGTCGGCACGGGCGGATCGGTGGACTGGCTGTGCCTGCCCCGGTTCGACAGCCCGTCGCTGTTCGCGGCGATGCTCGACGAACGGGCGGGGTCGTGGTCGATCCGCCCGGCCGGCCCGTACGCGGTGACGCGCCGTTACCTGCCGCAGACCATGGTGCTGGAGACGACGTTCGAGACCGCCACCGGCGTCCTGGTGCTCACCGACGCGCTCCTGGTCGGCGAGGACCCCGACGTCCACCGGCTCGGCGCCGACGCCCCGCACGTGCTGGCCCGGTGCGCCACGTGCACGCGGGGGTCGGTCGAGCTGGAGGCCCGCTGCGTGCCGAGGCCGGAGTACGGGCTGGTCATGCCGCTGCTGACGGCCGTGCCCGGCGGTGTGCGCGCCCGGGGCGGGCCCGACCAGGTCGCGCTGTCCACGCCGATCCCGTACTCGGTCATGGCCGAGGAGGCCGCCGGCGCGGCGACGCTGGAGGAGGGCACGACGCTGCGCTTCGCCCTGCACTGGAGCATGGCGTCGGAGCCGCCGCCCGACCTGTGGGACGACCAGCGCATCGCCGCGGGCATGGAGACCACCGTTGCCCGCTGGCGGGAGTGGTCGCGGGCCCACCAGGCCTACGAGGGGCCGTACCGTGAGCTGGTCGCGCACTCCGGCAGGGTGCTGTACGCGCTGTCCTACCAGCCCACCGGCGCGGTGGTGGCGGCGCCGACCACCTCGCTGCCGGAGGCGCCCGGCGGGGAGCGCAACTGGGACTACCGCTACTCGTGGGTGCGGGACGCGAGCTTCACGATGAACGCGCTGTGGGTCGCGGCCTGCCCGGACGAGGCCGACCAGTTCCTCGCCTGCATGACGACCGCCGCCGCGACCTACGAGCCGGCGCGGGCGTTGCAGATCGTCTTCGGCGTCGGCTGCGAGCACGACCTGTCCGAGCGGGAGCTCCCGCATCTGAGCGGATGGCGCGGCAGCCGGCCGGTCCGGGTGGGCAACGACGCGTGGCGGCAGCAGCAGGTCGACGTCTACGGGGAACTGCTGGACGCCGTCCATTGCGTTTCCAGTCAGCTCGGGGACTTCGACCAGCCGGTGCGCGCGTTCCTGACCGCGCTCGCCGACGCGGCGATCGCGCAGTGGCGCGAGCCCGACCACGGCATCTGGGAGATCCGGGGCGAGCGCCGGCACTACCTGCATTCCAAGGCGATGTGCTGGGTCGCGGTCGACCGCGCCATCAGGCTGGCCGGGCGCCTCGGGGCCCGGCACCGCGTCGGCGAGTGGCGGGCGGCGGCCGAGGAGATCAGGGACACCATCCTGCGCGAGGGGTGGAGCCGGAAGGCCGGCGCCTACACCCAGGCGTTCGGCTCCGCCGACCTGGACGCCTCGGTGCTGATGCTGCCGATCATCGGGCTGGTGCCGGCGGACCATCCGCGGATGCTCGCCACCATCGACGCCGTCGCCGAGCGGCTGGTCGACGAGCACGGGCTGGTCTACCGCTATCTGATGGACGACGGGCTGCCGGGGGACGAGGGGGCGTTCCTGCTGTGCACGTTCTGGCTGGCGCAGGCCCAGGCGCTGGCCGGACGGCACGAGGAGGCGCGGGCCGTCTTCGAGCGGGCGGGGACCTACATCAACGATGTCGGGCTGATGGCCGAAGAGGTCTGCCCGCGCACCGGGGAGTTCCTCGGCAACTTTCCTCAGGCCTTCAGTCACATCGGACTGATCAACGCCGCTTGGGCGCTGTCCCAGACCGAGCACGGCGGCCGCTTCGAGCCTGCCTGCCGATAGGGGCCCCTGAGTTCGCGAAGACTCCCACGGTGACGCTCCGCGCACGCGAAGATGACGGGCATGATGCGCCGGGAGACGCCGTGGGGCACATGGGACCCCGCGCCGTTGTCTGAAGTCGTGAACCTCTTCTCCGCCGCGGACGGCCGCTGGTGGATCGCCGGAGGCTACGCCATAGAACTCGCCGTGGGATACGGCTTCCGCGAGCACGGGGACATCGACGTCCTGCTGCTCCGCGACGACCAGCTCGCCGCCCAGCGGATCCTGCCCACCTGGGAGTGGTGGTGCGCCGACCCTCCGGGAGTGCTGCGCCCCTGGAAGCGGGAGGAGATCCTTCCCTCGACGGTGCACGACATCTGGTGCCGTCCCGGGGCCGACGCGCCGTGGCGCATCCAGGTCATGCTGGACGAGTCCGACGGCCCCGAGTGGGTGTCGCGGCGCGACTCCCGGGTGCGCCGCCCCGTGGAGCGGCTGGGGCTGGTGTCGCCGCGGGGCGTCCCCTACCTGCGCCCGGAGATCCAGCTGTTCTACAAGGCCAAACGCCCCCGCGCCAAGGACGAGCAGGACTTCGAGGAGGTCCTGCCGAAGCTGGGCGGCGACGAGCGGCGCTGGCTGGCCCGCACCATCGGCCTGGTGTACGGCGACCACCCGTGGCCTGACCGCCTGCTCGACGGAGAGCCCCGGAACGGCGGCTGACCGCGGGACGGCGGGGCGGCCGAGCGGAGGGCGGACCGGGCGGCCGAGCGGACGGAGGGCAGGGCGGCTGACCGGCGGAGGGCGGGCGGCCGACCGGCCGGTCGAGGGCGTCCAGGTCAGGAGCCGGAGGGGTCGTTGCGGTGGGCGGGGCCGTGCGGGTCGGCGCAGTGCGCCTCGGCTTGGCCGATGGTCAGCAGCTCGGGCGTCGCGTGGTCGACCTGAAGGGTGGTGTGGCCGATGTCGTACTCGTCGCGGACCAGGCGCTCGGCGGCCACCCGCACGGCGTGACAGTCGGCGCCCGGGGCCACCAGGATGTGCGCCGACAGCGCCGCGTACCCGGAGGTGACCTCCCAGATGTGCAGGTCGTGCACCTCCACGA
Organism: Sphaerisporangium sp. NPDC005288; assembly: GCF_040607475.1. Classification (NCBI taxonomy): domain Bacteria; kingdom Bacillati; phylum Actinomycetota; class Actinomycetes; order Streptosporangiales; family Streptosporangiaceae; genus Sphaerisporangium; species Sphaerisporangium sp. NPDC005288. Next base: position 118,656 of record NZ_JBEXGT010000008.1, read on the forward strand.
CGTGCTCCAGCGCGGCGGTCTTCCTGCCGATCTCCGCCGGGTTCATCCCGGCGGGGGCCGCCTCCATGAAGACCCTGCCGGAGTCGCGGACCAGCCCCCAGCCGGCCTTGAGCATCAGGCCGGCCACCACGAGCGCGGCGAGCGCGTCGGCGCGGTTCCAGCCGGTCAGCCAGATCACCAGTCCGGCGATCGTGGTGGCGACGAACGCGTAGAGGTCGCTGAGGATGTGCTGGAAGGCGCCCTCGACGTTCAGGCTCGTCCGGTTCGCCTTGCTGAGCAGCCACGTCGCGGCGAGGTTGACGGCGATGCCGGCCACGCCGGTGGCGACGACGAAAGCCCCCTGCACGACCGGCGGCGCGATGAGCCGGCCGACGCCCTCGTAGATGAAGTAGGCGCTCAGCAGCAGCAGCGTGATGCCGTTGATCTGGGCTGAGATGATCTCGGCGCGCTTGAGCCCGTAGGTGAACCCGCCCTGCGGGGGACGCTGGGCGATGCGCATGGCCACCAGGGCGAACACGATGGCGATGGCGTCGGTCAGCATGTGCCCGGCGTCCGACACCAGGGCCAGCGAGCGGGCGAGGAAGCCGATGACCACCTCGACGGCCATGAACCCGACGATCAGCGCGAGCGCCCCGGTGAGGTAGCGGCGGTCGGCCTCGGCGGCGACCGCGCCGTGGCCGTGACCGTGACCATGGCCGTGCCCGGCGCGCTCACCCATCGCCCAGCCCTCCTTCGGTGTGCCCGGCGTGGGCGATCGCCAGGTCGAACAGCATGCGCACGTGGGAGTCGGCGAGCTGGTAGTAGGCCATGCGCCCCGACCTGCGCACCTTGACCACCCGCCGCATCCGCAGCAACCGCAGGGCGTGCGAGGCCCCGGACATGCTCTGGCCGGTGGCGGCGGCCAGGTCGCACACGCACATCTCGCCCCCCTCCAGCAGCGCCGCCACCATGCGAAGCCGCCCCGGGTCGGCGAGCAGGCCGAACACCTGGGCCAGGTCTTCGACGGTCTCCTCGGAGGGCAGGGATCGGCGCACCGCGGAGACCCGTTCGGCGTCGACCATCGGCACCGAGCAGCCGTGGGGGTCGATCACGGCGACACTTGAACGATCCTTCATATATTGAAGTGTAGGAGGCTGGACCGGTCGCTGTCGACACCCGGGACCTGGCCGGTGGGCGGCGGAGGCCGCGATCGGACGGACTCCCGCCCACCGGCCCGTCATGGACGTGCCCGGCCGGAACCGGTCACGGGGCGCCTGGTGGCGCGGGGGCTCAAAGGGGGGTGAAGGCGCCGGTGTCGGGCCGGTAGTTCGACACCACGCCGGTCTGGACCTCGTAGAACCAGCCGTGCAGGCGCAGACGCCCGGCGGCCACCCGCCGGGCCACCCGGGGGTAGCGGCGCAGCTTGTCGAGCTGGGCGATCAGGTGGGCCCGCGCGGCGTCCTCGTCGGCGAGCACGGGGGCGTCCCGCCAGCGGTGGGTCTGCAGCAGCCACCACCGCGTGGTCGGCGCCGACCGCAGCGTCCAGGAACGCACCCGGCCCTGGACGGCGCCGCAGCGGGTGTGCCCGCACACGATGACGTCCTGGACGCCGAGGATGTTCACGGCGTACTCGATGGTGGCGGCCTCGGCCGTGAGCCGGCCCAGACGGTAGGGCGGGATGACGTTGCCCGCCGTGCGCAGCTCGAACAGCTCGCCCGGGCGGGCGCCGGTGATCAGGGACGGGATGACCTGCGCGTCGGAGCAGGTGACGAACATGGCCTGCGGCGAGACCCCGTCGCCTGGGCCGGCCGCCTGTTCTCGGCCGCCGCTGACCTTCTGGTGGAACGTGCGGGCATGGTCGATCAACGATTGCATGGGTGTGACTCCTTCGTGCTGATGAGGGCATGGAGCGTCGGCCGGGCGCGCGGTGCGCGGCCCGGTACCGGCGACCGGCGATCAGCAACGGAAGACGGGCAGCCGCGGCCCCGAGGGCCGCGTCCATCGCAGGGCGGAGGCTCCCGCTGCGGGAGCGCCCGCCCGAAACGCCGTCTCGGTGACGGCCTTCGGCCGCTGCGAGGGATGCCCGCCGTGACGGGACGGCGGGAGGGGAGGCTTGACCCAGCCGGCGGCGCAGGGGTTCTCCCACGGTCTGGGACACCCGTCGTGGTCGGCGTCCTCGGGGCCCGGCATGGGAGCGGCCTCGGCCCGCGTCTCCGCGGCCGGGGCCACGATCGGGGTCCCGGTGATCGCGGGCAGGGCGGGCGGGCTCTCGTGGGAGCCCACGCCGGTGACGAGCAGGATGACGGCGGCCGTGGCAAGGAAGAGGTGAACGGCCGCCCGCACCGCCGATCGTCGCTCCGTCAACGCATCGCCCCACTACCTGTAGCATGCAGTCGATTACCGATAGTAGTCGAGGTGTGCTGTCCAGTACATGGGGAGTTTGGCAAAGGTGCTGGTCACGCCATGGAGATGGGAGATCTATGACGCGCGGCGCCTCCACCGCCGGGGTTCGCGCCCCGGCGCCGCCCCGCTCACGGCCTGGGCACCCGCGGGTCATCCGGTGTTGTGCCCCGATTAATCGGGCATCCCTAACGTGACGGCCATGAGAAAAACCATGATCGGGTTGGGCGCCGTCGCGGTGGCGCTGAGCCTTTCCGCCCCCGCCCTCGCCGACGGGCATGACGGCCACGGCGGCCACCAGTCCTACGACGGCGGGTACGGCCGGGCGACGCTCACCGGATGGGCCTCCCTTCCCGCGCAGACCTACGTGCCGGGCAGCGAGCCGTCGGGCGCCCAGCTCGGCACGGATCCGATCAACGGCGTCACCCCGCCGTTCCCGGGCCAGCCCGTGCAGGGCTTCAGCGGCGTCGTCCGCCGCCGCGACGGCAGCTATGACGTGCTGTCCGACAACGGCTACGGCAACAAGGCCAACAGCGGCGACTTCCTGCTGCGCATCCAGCGCGTCAAGCCCGACCTGCGCTCCGGCGTGGTCACGGCCGTGGGCGGGGTGGACCTGAGCGACCCGTTCAAGCGCGTGCCCTTCCCGCTGACCCGCGCCGACCGCAGGCTCACCGGCGCCGACTTCGACGTCGAGTCGATCGTCCGCCGGCCCGACGGCACCTACTGGATCGGCGACGAGTTCGGCCCGTGGCTGCTGCACTTCTCGGCCACCGGCGCGCTGCTGGACAAGCCGGTCGCGCTGCCCGGCGTCCAGGCGCCCGAGAACCCCTACCTCAACGGCGGCACGCCGAACCTGGGCAGCAGCAAGGGCTTCGAGGGCATGGCGAGCGGGCTCGACGGCCGCCATCTGTACCCGATGCTGGAGGGCACCGTCGCCGGCGACCCCGCGGGCACCCTGCGCATCAACGAGTTCGACCTGCGCGACCGCGCCTACACCGGCCGCCGCTGGACCTACAAGCTCGAGGCGCCGGGCAACTCCATCGGTGACATGGTCTCGGTGGACCGCGACCGGTTCCTGATCATCGAGCGCGACAACGAGCAGGGCGACGCGGCCAAGCTCAAGCGCGTCTACCTGGCCGACACGCGCGACCGCGACAAGGACGGCGCCGTGGACAAGACGCAGGTGGCCGACCTGCTCGACCTGGCCAACCCCAAGGGCCTGGGCGGTTTCGGCCCGACGTTCAGGTTCCCGTTCCAGACGATCGAGGACGTCGTGATCCTTGACGACTCGACGATCGCCCTGCTGAACGACAACAACTTCCCCTTCTCCGCGGGCCGCACCCCGGGCAAGCCGGACAACGACGAGTTCATCACCGTGCGGTTGTCGCGTCCTCTGGACGCCGACCCGCGCGCCTACCGCCGCTACTGATCCGGCGCCGGCCGGTACCACCCGGCCGGCATCGCCGGACTCCGCCACCCCGTCGCGCGCCGACACGGGCACGTGGCACGCCGTGCCCCGGCGACCGGACGGTCGCCGGGGCGCGGCGGCTTCGTCAGGCCACCGGCACGGTCGAAGGCGGCGGCCTCATCTCGGGGTCAGGTGGCCGGCGCCGATGACGGCCCGGCTGCCGCGCAGGAACGAGGCGGCGACGGTCGCCGGCCGGTCGAGGTATCCGGCGACCATGGCGCCGTCGCGGATCAGCATCAGGTCGTCGGCGACCTCGCCGGAATTGCCGATGCCGAGCGGGGCGATGAGCTGCTCGAAGGTCGTCTTGTTCCACTGGCGATGCGCGTCGACGGCCTTGCGGACCCGGCTGTCGGGATCGGGGTACTCGGCCGCGGCGTTGATGAAAGGGCAGCCGCGGAAGCCGGGTGCGCAGGCGATGACCCCGACCGCCTCGGAGATCACCCGCAGGGTGGCGTCGACATCGCCGTCGCCCTGTTTGATCGCCGCGCCGATGCCGTCCCGCTCGAGTGCGGCGCGGCGTTCGAGGTAGGCGAGGACGAGGTCGTCCTTGCTCTTGAAGTGGCGGTAGAACGTCACCTTCGTCGTGCCGGCGAGGTCGATGACCTTGTCGACGCTCACCGCACGCAGCCCCTGCGCGTAGAACAGCTCGGTCGCCGCCTCAAGGACGCGCTCACGCATGGGGCTGCTCATGCTCGAGATCATACGCGTCCCTCCTGTTCACCCCTTGCGCCCGACTTCCTCGCGGGGCTACTGTCAGCCTCGGTAGAGTTACTAGTCATTCTACCTACATCCCCGCCGAGAAGAGGCAGACAATGACCACCGTCGCTGATCTGAACGCCGGTCGCACCGCCGTGGCGTTGCGGAACCTGTACCTGGTGCGCTTCGCGTTCGCCGTCATCTGGGCGGTCCTGCTGTTCCTGACCGGGGCCACTCCCGGCCCGGTGCGCGTGGCACTGCTCGTGATCTACCCGCTGTTCGACGTCGCCGCGGCCGTCGTCGACCTGCGCTCCTCGCGGACCGCGCGCCCCGCCGCGGCCCTGTACGTCAACCTGGCCCTCAGCCTGCTCGCCGCCGTCGGCCTGGCCGCCACGGCCGCCTCGGGCGTGCCCGCGGCACTGCGCGTCTGGGGCGCCTGGGCGATCACCGCCGGAATCGTGCAGCTCATCGTGGCCGTCAGCCGCCGCCGGCTCGGCGGCCAATGGGCGATGATCTTCAGCGGGGGGCTCTCCGCGGTCGCCGGGACGGCGTTCGTCCTCCAGGCCGGCACGCCGGCCGCATCGCTGACCAACCTCGCCGGGTACGCGACCGTCGGCGGCGTCTTCTTCCTCATCTCCGCCCTGCGTCTGCGGCGCACCGCGAAGAGCACCCGCGTCCCGGCCACCGCCGAGACCGCCGGTCGCTGACCGCGGTGTACCCCGAACGGCGCGGCCGGGACGCTCATGCCGGAGCGGTCTTCCCCGAACGGCGCGGCCGGGACGCTCAGGCCGGAGCGGTGTTCCCCGTACGACGCGGCCGAGGCGCTCAGGCGGGCGGAGTGGCGGTGACGCGGGTCCACTCGACGCGGGCCGCCGCGGCGTTGCCGCCCGCCGTGCCGGTCACCCAGTGCGCCACCTGCGGGCTATCCCGGCTGTCCTGCACGACCCAGGTCGCCCCGGTGTCGGCGCCGTCGCGCCACAGCCGCGCCACCCCCGCGCTGTCCACCGTCACCCGCCACGTGGAGGGGGCCGCCGCGGTGGCCGAGGAGTAGACCTTCTCCCACACCGCCGACCCCTTGCGCATCGTCCACACCCCGCTCTTCTGGACGGCCAGCATCAGCCGGCGCTGCCCGTTGGCGACCTTGGCGCCCAGGCTGACGCCGTCGCCGGTGGCCGGGTTCAGGGCGCTGTCGTCCTCCACCCGCCCGCGGAACTCCAGGGTGAAGTCGCAGCCGCGCGTCACCTCCAGGCCGAGCGAGGCGCTGGAGGCCCGGCGGGAGGCGCTGCGGAGCAGCAGGTCCCCTCCGGACAGCAGGGCCGTGCCGCCCGCCCCGTCGAGCGTCCAGTCGCCGAAGGCGTCCCAGGTGCTGCCGGCGACGTCGTCGACCACCTCCAGCAGGTCCACCACGGCCTCGGCGGGGGCGGCGACCGTTCCCGAACACCACAGCGCCACCTGCGGCGCCTCGCCGGAGGCGGCGACGACCCACGAGGCCCCGGTCTCGGCGCCGTCGAGCATGAGCGTCGCGGCGCCGTGCGCACCGACGGCCACCCGCCACACATGGGCGGTCGCCGTGTCGCCGGGCGCGGGGTGCACCCGGGTCCACCCGCCTCTGCCCTGGACGAAGGAGTACACGCCGTCCGGCTGGAGCGCCAGCATGAGCCGCATGGTGCCGGTGGCGACCTTCAGCGCCAGGCCGGCGCCCGCCCCGGTGCCCGGATCCAGCCGGGAGTGGGCGGCCACCCTGGCCCCGAGGGTGACGACGAACCCGCCGGACGGGCCGTTGCGCTGGGTGACCCCGGAGAAGCCGGGCGGGCTCCCCGGGGTGGCGTCGGTGAGGCGCAGCCGGCCCGAGGCGTCGACCTCCACCGTGCCGTCGCCGGCCGTCACCGTCCACGCCGACAGATCGCCCCATCCGCCGCCGACCCCGGTGAACGACCGGGAGAGGTCCAGTTCGGCGACCTTGATGGCGATCTGGTTGTGCTCCCAGACCACGAAGAACCGGCCGGGGGCGTACTCGTCGGCGCTCGCGTACACGTCCCAGCCGCGGGCCGCGCCCTCGGTCAGCCGCGCGCCGTCGGCGAACAGCCGGCCCGGACCCCACGGGGCGCCCGGCCGCTTGACCTTGTAGCACAGGACCTCGCGGTACTGGTCGGGCTTGCTCGCGCCCGAGCCGGTGAACGGCCCGGCGAGGGTGTTGTAGATCGTCAGATACCGCCCGCCGGAGTCCTTGGTGAACAGACCCTTGACGTAGTAGTTCGGCAGCGCCGGGTCCAGTCGCATGGCCGACCAGGTCAGGCCGCCGTCGGTGCTGGCCGCCGTCGCGGCGTGGGCGGCGTGGGTGCGGTAGTAGGCGTCGCGGGCGGCGGCGGAGGCGCCCCCGGTGAGGTCGAGGGTGCGGGCCACCAGCACCAGCGTGCCGGGGTTGTCCTGCGAGACGGCGAGCTGCGGTTCCTCGATCGACACGCCGGGCGGGTTGGCGGCCAGGGCTCCGGGCGTCCAGGTGGACAGGTCGGACGAGCGGAGCACCCCCGCCTTGGTGGTGCCGCCGGAGGCCTGCCAGTAGGGGAGCAGCCAGACCCCTTCGTGCTTCAGCGGCTTGCCCGCGACGACCACGCCCCTGCTGTTGGCCGGGACGTTCACGGTGACCGGGAAGTCGGTCCAGGTGCGCCCGGCGTCGGTGCTGCGCCTGGCCGCCATCGCCACCGGGAAGCCGTCCACCTCGCCCGCGCCGTCGCGGTCGGCGGAGACGGTGATCCGGCCGAGCAAGGCGTAAAGCGTGCCGCCGTCGTTCAGGAAGATCACGTAGTGGTAGCGGTGCGTCGCGGTCGCCGCGGCCAGCGTGCGGGTCGTCCAGGTGGCGCCTGCGTCGGCGGAGGTGGCGCACATGATCGACCCCTGGTCGGTCGGCGCGGGGTCGCGGTCGTCGCGCGCCCCGGCACGCCAGCCCACCACCAGCCGGCGCGCGTCGAGCGCGGCGATGTCCGGCACGCGGTTGCCCTCGTGCGCCAGCTCTCCCCGCGCGTCCAGCTCGACCGTGCGGTAGACGGTCACGGGGGTGCCGACGGCGGCTCCGACGACGTCGGCCTGCGGCCAGGTGCGGACGCGGTCCGGGGTGGGGCTCATGGTCGAAGCGAACACGAGCGGGGCCCGCGCGCGCAGCCGATCCTCCGTCCCTTCACCCGGTGTTCATCCCGGGCGCCGCGGCGGCCCGGCGCCCGGTGACCCGCGTACGCCTCGCCGCCCGGACAGGGGAGCCTGTACGGCGAATGGGCGGCGCCGCGCCGCCGGCCTCCGGCCGGTGCGCGCCGCCGCCCAGGGCAGTCGCCGTTACCCTCGATCGCCGCCGAGGTGTCCGGTCAGGTGCTGGTGCAGGTCAGCGTCGGGCTGCCCGGCGAGCCTTGCGCCACGTATCCGAAGGTCGTGGAGGCGTTGGCTCCGAGGCTGCCGTTGTAGTTGGCGTTCTTCACCGTGATGTTCGACCCGCTCACGGTGTAGGTGCCGCTCCACAGGCTGTTGATGGTCGTGCCGCTCTGCAGCGCCCAGTTGACCGTCCAGCTGTTGATCGCGCTGGAGCCGGAGTTGCGCACGGTCACCTCGGCCTGGTAGCCGCCGTTCCAGGTGCTGGTGGTGTGGAAGCTCGCGGCGCAGCCGCCGGGGCCGCTGCTCGGCGTCGGCGTCGGGGTCGGGGTCGGGGTGGGCTTCGGCGTGGGGGTCGGCGTCGGCGTCTGGTTGCCGGTCGGGGTGGGAGTCGGGGTCGGGGTCGGGTCGCCGCCGCCACCCTCGCCGACGCCGGTCACCTGGCCGTTGCCGCCGTCGAAGACGACGTCGGAGCAGTTGTAGAAGGTCTCCTGGCTGTCGGACCGCTGCCACACCGAGTAGATGATGTGCCGGCCGCTCTTGCCGGACGGGAGCGTCGCGTTCCAGTAGTAGTAGGAGTCGGCGTTACCCGGGCTGCCGACGCTCGGCGGGTCCTGGGCGGTGTAGAACGGGGTGCTCTCCAGGTCGCTCCAGGCAAGCGCGCGGGTGGGGCTCCAGCTGTCCTTGGTGATGTAGGTGCGGAACGACCCGGGGTGCGCGGCCCACTTGTTGTACCGGAACTGGATGTTCGCCCCGGAGGTCAGGTGGGTCACCGGCCAGTCGTTGCGGGCCAGGTCGAAGCCGCTGAAGTTGTACACGACGGCGCCGCCGCTGCACAGCTTGCCGTCCGGGATGAAGCCGGAGGTGCGGCCGCCGCCGTCCGAGCGCAGCACGGCGAACCAGTTGTAGATCGAGTTGGTGCCGCTCTGGGCTATCGCGGCGGCGCAGGCGGGGTTGTGCGGGGTGACGGCGCCGGTGGTGCCGACGCTGTCCTTCCAGCAGAGGTAGGTGCGGCTGCCGGGGATCATCATCGCGCCGTGGGCCGATGCCGACCCGGGCAGCAATGCGACCAACATGAGGGTCGCGATCGCGGCGGCGGCGCCGGCGATCGAGATCTTACGTCGCTTTCTCATGAAACACCTTTCGAGGGGTTACGACGTAGGTCCTCGGCGCAGCCGGGACGTCCATCGCGGCAGCGCGTCCGGCACGCTCGAGCAGGCACGGACGCTATGCACGTCAAGGAGTCACCAAGGACCTGGTGAAGTAACCGGTCGTCGCCGTGGGGCGAACAGCCGTCGACTGCCGACCAGCATGCGAAAGCGCTTACGCGTCAAGAACTGTAGGTCGCGGGCGCCGCGCTGGGAAACGCCCGAAAGTATCGGCCGGACCCCTACCTGGTGATCACCTGTCCTGTCGCAGGTGGCGGCCATGACCGCGTGGGCGGGCGGCGGGCGGCCCGATGAAACACGATGAAACTTTCGCCTACTTCCGCGCGCCGGCCGCGGACCGGCCCGGCCGTCGCGGGGTCAGGTCGCGGCCCGGCGTCGGCGAGGATGAGGGGATGGACGTACGCCCCATCTCACCCTCGGCTCTGGTGGAGGAGCTCGCCGACCGCATCGCCGGCGCCCCCAGGTCCTCCTGGGTGCGCGTGGCCCTGGACGGCGCCCCGGCGGCGCGGCCGGGTGAGCTGGCCGACGCGCTGGCCGGCCCGCTGCGCCTGCGCGGACGCGAGGTCCTGCGGGTCCCGGCCGGCGGCTTCCTGCGTCCGGCCTCACTCCGCTACGAGTACGGCCGCACCGACCCCGATGCCTACTACGACGGCTGGCTGGACTACGGGGCGCTGTCGCGCGAGGTGCTCGCCCCCCTGGACCCGGGCGGGCCGGGGAAGGTGTTGCCCAGCCTGTGGGACGCCGCCACCGACCGCGCCACGCGCGCCCCGTACATGACCCTGCCGCCGGGCGCGGTGGTGCTCATGGACGGCGCCCTGCTGCTCGGCCGCTGGCTGCCGTTCGAGTTCACCGTGCACCTGTGGCTGTCGCCCGGCGCGCTCGCCCGCCGCACCGCCGAGGAATGGCGGTGGACCCTGCCCGCCTACGCCCGGTACGCGGAGGAGGTCGCGCCGCGCGAGACCGCCGATGTCGTGGTCCGCGTGGACGACCCCCGCCATCCGGCGATCATCGCCGCCCTCGGCGCCTGATCACCGGCCATCGGGTCGGCGGGACCGCGCGAGAGGCGACATCGCTCCTGTGGCCGCGGACGCCATGGGGTGTGCGTCGGAGGAGCGTGTCCGCGCGCCACGGAGCGCGTCAGCGGTAGGGGGGCGGGGCACACCCACCTTACGAGGGCATATGTGCCGGCCAGCGGCCGTTGACCTGGGAGAAATGCCGTTCTCTGTTAGGGGCAGGCGGGCGGTGTTACCCGATTCTGCTTCCGGTGAGACGTGGGGGCGTCGAGATGTGTGGAATCTGCGGATGGGTGGACTTCGAGGGTGACCTGCGGGAGTCACGCGACACGCTCAGGGACATGACCGAGACGATGGCCTGCCGCGGGCCCGACGACGAGGGGATGTGGATCTCCGAGCACGGGGCCCTGGGGCATCGGCGGCTGGCGATCATCGACCTCGTGGGAGGCCGCCAGCCCATGGTCGCGGACGAGGATGGCGAGGTGCTCGCCGTCCTCACCTACAGCGGGGAGGTCTACAACTTCCAGGAGCTGCGCGCCGAGCTCGCCGCCCGCGGCCACCGGTTCCGCACGCGCAGCGACACCGAGGTGGTGCTGCGCGCCTACCTCGAATGGGGCGAGGACCTCGCCGAACGCCTGAACGGCATGTACGCCTTCGGCATCTGGGACGCCCGCCGCGAAGAGCTCGTCCTCGTGCGCGACCGCCTCGGCATCAAGCCGCTCTACTACTACCCGACGCCGACGGGCGTGCTGTTCGGCTCCGAACCCAAGGCGATCCTCGCCAACCCCGTGCTGTCGGACCGCGCGGTGGACGCCGACGGCCTTCGTGAGCTGCTGGTGTTCGTCAAGACCCCCGAGTGCGGCATCTTCCGGGGCATGCACGAGGTGCGCCCCGGCGGCATCGTCAAGGTCGGCAGGGAGGGGATCACCAAGCGGCGGTACTGGGGGCTTTCGTCCCACGAGCACCCCGACGACCTGCCCACCACCATCCGCACCGTCCGCGACCTGCTGGACGACATCATCCAGCGCCAGCTGATCTCGGACGTGCCGCTGTGCACCCTGCTGTCCGGCGGCCTGGACTCCAGCGCGGTCACCGCCCTGGCCGGGGAGGCCCTGCGACGGCACGGTGAGGGCAAGCTGCGGTCGTTCGCCGTCGACTTCACCGGCTACACCGAGCACTTCAGTCCCGACGCGATGCGCGACACCCCCGACGCCCCCTTCGTCCATGACCTCGTCCGGCACCTGGAGCACCTGGGCGTCGAGCACAACGACATCGTGCTGGACTCGGCCGACCTGATGGACCCCGCGGTCCGCGCCTCGGTGCTGCGGGCGCGCGACCTGCCGACCGGGGTCGGCGACATGGACACCTCGCTGTACCTGCTGTTCCGTGCCGTGCGGGCGCACTCGACGGTCGCGCTGTCGGGGGAGTCGGCCGACGAGGTCTTCGGCGGGTACCGGTGGTTCCACGACCCCGCCGCCGTCAACGCCGGCACCTTCCCCTGGCTGGCCGCCGGCACCCGCCTGGTCGCCCTGGACCAGGTGCTGGCCCCCGATCTGCTGCGCCTGCTGGACGTCCCCGGCTACCGCGACGAGCGCTACCGGCAGGCCCTGGACGAGGTGCCGCGCCTGCCGGGCGAGACCGGCATGGAGGCCCGCATGCGCGAGGTGAGCTATCTGCACCTCACCCGGTTCGTGCAGATGCTCCTCGACCGCAAGGACCGCATGAGCATGGCCGTGGGACTGGAGGTGCGGGTGCCGTTCTGCGACCACCGCCTGGTGGAGTACGTGTTCAACGCGCCCTGGTCGATGAAGACCTTCGACGGGCGGGAGAAGAGCCTGCTGCGCGCCGCCGCCGCCGACGTGCTCCCCGAGTCGGTGCTGGCCCGCAGGAAGAGCCCCTACCCCTCCACGCAGGACCCCGCCTACGAGAAGGCGCTCAGGGACGAGACCGCCCGGCTGCTCGACAGCGCCGAGTTCCCGGCCGCGTCCATGATCGACGTCCCCAAGGTGCGGGAGATGATCGACCAGCCGCAGGAGGCGGTCAGCCGTCACGACGTGCGCGCCGCGCTGGAGGGCCTGCTCCAGTTCAACGCCTGGCTGGACCGCTACCGGGTGCGGGTCGTCCTGTAGGCCGTCAGCTCTTCGCGGAGGCGCAGGGCGGGCACACGCCGAAGATCTCGACGGTGTGGTCGACGTCGACGAACCCGGCCTCGGCCGCGACGCGCTCGGCCCACCGCTCGACGTCCCTGCCCTCCACCTCGACGCTGCGCCCGCACGCACGGCAGGTGACGTGGTGGTGGTGCCCGCCGGTGGCGCAGCGGCGGTACAGCGTCTCGCCGCTCTCGTCGCGGATGGCGTCGACCGCCTCGTCCTGGCTGAGCACCTGCAGGTGGCGGTAGACCGTGGTCAGGCCGACGCGTTCCCCGCGGCGGCGCAGCTCGGCGTGGATCTCCTGGGCGCTGTGGAAGCCCGACAGCGTGCCGAGCACGGCCATCAGCGCCTCGGCCTGCCGGGTGCCCCGGACGCGCGTGCCCCGGGACGGGGGCCGGTCGAGATGCGAGGACGGCTCGGCCGATCGCGACGTCATGCTGGACCCTCCCCGTCTCGGCGTCCCCCGCGCACGGCCGCCTTCCCGTCACCACGAAGACTAGCAACCGGCACGCCCGCCGCCCGCCTCATGCGCCACCCGCGTCCGCCGCCCGCCCATGCGGTGCACGGCTGGTGCGCCACTCGCGTCCGCCGCCCCGCCTCATGCGCGGCGCCCGCGTTGGGCGCGCATAATTGCCTGGCCCGCTGATTGCCCGCCCGTGCGGCCGGCAGGCCCCGACACAGGGGGCCGTGGCCGGACGCCGGGCCCCGACGAAGGAGCCGACGAGCGTGTCCTGGCGTCACCTGCCCAAGCCCGCGCGTGCCGTCGCCGAGGCGGCCGAGGGGGCGGTGGAGGCCGCCCGCGCCCGCGACCTGCCGGCCTTCGAGCGCGCCGCCGCGGCGCTGGCCGCGCTGGACTCCGAGCACGTCGCCCTGGTGCTCGGCACCGTGACGCGGACGTTGCTGGAAGACCTGCACCCGGGCGGGCTCACCGCCGACGACGTGCGGGCGCTGGTCGGGCGCTGCGCGCGGGAGGCGGCGGGGTGGTTCCCCGCCGTGGACGCCGATGTCCTGGTGATGCTGGTGGCCGGCGCCCTGGGCGTCCACCAGCCGCAGGCGGAGGCGTTCCCGCTGGACGGGGAGGTCGTCGCGCGGCACGCCACGCTGCTGGTCACCGATCTGCTCGCGGTGTCCGGCCATCCGCTCGGCGCGTGCCTGGAGGCCGCGTTCGCAGACATCGCCCTGGTCCAGATCGCGGACACGCCATAGGCGGGGGGCTCAGTACGGCAGGGCCCAATACGGGCGGTTCCGTACGGCAGGCTGTACGGATGGGCTCCATACGGTATGGCTCAGTACGGGCGGTTTTGTACGGCAGGCAGTCCGGCCTCTACGTCCTGGACCGCGCCGACCCGGTCGGCCTGCCGTACGGCAGGGCTCGGTAGGGGCGGCCGAGGTTCGGGCGGGCTCAGTAGAGGTGCGCGGCCGAGCCGGCGAACGCGGGGTGGCGCAGGTGCTCGCGGGTGACCCGCACCCCGGTGGCGCGTTCGGCCAGGGCCATCACGGTGAGGGTGGGGTCGTAGTCGTCATCGTCGAGCGCGGCGTCGGCCTCCTCATCCTTGGTGGGCATGCCCAGGTCGAGCATCTGGGGGAGCAGGCGGTCGGGGTCGTCGCCCCAGCGCGCGTCCGAGCCGTCGGGCTCGAAGCCGGTGACCAGACGGCCGTCGGCGGCGAAGACGAACTGCTGGTCGGCGTTGACGTTGAGGAACACCGCGGCCATGACCGTGCCGGGGGAGAGGCGGCGGACCACCCCGGCCAGCGTCCCGGCGAAGCCGTTATTCTCCAGCAGGGCGGTGCCGCCGATGGCAGGACAGGCGGCGATCGGGAAGTCGAACACCTCCTCAAAAGCACTCCCCGGGAGAGGGGTGACGCCGATGCGGCGTAACGCCTCCTCGGGGTCGACGTCCTTCACCAGGGTCAGGCAGAAGGCCCACCCCTCGTACTCCTCGTCGAACCAGGCATAGTCGGCCGCCGTCGCACCGCTCATCGGGGGGGTCCTCTCCAGTGCCGTTCCAGGAACATGATCTTGCCAGCGGGCACCGACAGAATCGGGGTTCTCCACAGACTTGGACGGACTGGGCCCGGGTTTTCCACAGACCCGGAGTGACTGGCACGGGGTGCCGCGTGCGTCCGGGACAATGGAGGCGTCAGGCTTTCACGGAAGGAAGTACCGATCGTGGCTATGAGCGCTGAGGCCGACTGGGTCTCACGGTTCGCGGACGAGGTCATCGCCGAGGCTGAGCGTCGCGCGCCCGGCAAAGCGATCGTCTGCGCGTCGGGCCTCAGCCCTTCGGGCCCCATCCACCTGGGCAACCTGCGCGAGGTCATGACGCCCCACCTGGTCGCCGACGAGATCCGCCGCCGCGGCCACGAGGCCGTCCACATCATCTCCTGGGACGACTACGACCGCTTCCGCAAGGTGCCCGCGGGCATCGACTCCTCCTGGTCGGAGCACATCGGCAAGCCGCTGACCTCGGTGCCCGCGCCGCCCGGCAGCGAGCACCCCAACTGGGCCGAGCACTTCAAGGCGCAGATGATCGCCGCGCTGGCCGAGCTCGGCGTGGAGTACCGCGGCATCAGCCAGACCGCGCAGTACACCTCGGGCGTCTACCGCGACCAGATCCTGCTGGCGATGCGCGAGCGCGCCCGCATCGACGCGATCCTCGACCGCCACCGCACCAAGGGCAAGACCGCCAAGGCCCCCAAGCAGCAGGGCTCCCTGGACGAGGCCGACGCCGCGGCGGCGGAGGCCGCGGCCGAGGGCTCGGGCGCCGCCTCCGAGGACGACGGCTCGGCCGCGGGCGGCTACTTCCCCTACAAGCCCTACTGCTCGGTCTGCGAACGCGACACCACCACGGTCACCGCCTACGACGACGCCACCACCGAGCTGACCTACACCTGCGCGTGCGGCCACACCGAGACGGTGCTGCTGTCGGAGCACAACCAGGGCAAGCTGGTCTGGAAGGTCGACTGGCCGATGCGCTGGGCCTTCGAAGGGGTGATCTTCGAGCCGTCGGGCGTCGACCACCAGTCGCCCGGCTCGTCCTGGACGGTGGGCGCCCCCATCGTCAAGGAGGTCTTCGGCGCCGAGCGCCCGATCGGGCCGATGTACGCCTTCGTCGGCATCAGCGGCATGGCCAAGATGAGCAGCTCCAAGGGCGCCGTGCCCACCCCGTCGGACGCCCTGGAGATCATGGAGGCGCCGCTGCTGCGCTGGCTGTACGCGCGGCGCAAGCCGAACCAGTCGTTCAAGGTCGCCTTCGACCAGGAGATCCAGCGGCTCTACGACGAGTGGGACGCCCTCGAGCGCAAGATCGACGACGGCACGGCGCTGCCCGCCGACGTCGCCGCCTACACCCGGGCGGTCGGCACCGCCTCCGGCGCGCTGCCCGAGACCCCGCGCCCGCTGCCCTACCGCACGCTGGCCTCGATCGTCGACATCACCACCGGGCACGACGAGCAGACGCTGCGCATCCTGCGCGATCTCGACCCCGGCCACCCGATCACCTCGCTGGAGGAGGCCCGGCCGCGGCTCGACCGCGCGGCGCGGTGGGTCGCCACGCAGGTCCCGGCCGAGCAGCGCACCCGCGTCCGCGACGAGCCGGACACCGCACTGCTGGCCTCGCTGAGCGAGCGCGACCGCGAGTCGCTGCGGCTGATGCTCGACGGCCTTGCCGAGCAGTGGTCGCTCGACGGGCTCACCACGCTGGTGTACGGCGTGCCGAAGGTTCAGGCAGGGCTGGCGCCGGACGCCAAGCCGACCCCCGAGTTGAAGGTCGCCCAGCGCGAGTTCTTCGCCCTGCTCTACACCCTGCTGGTCGGCCGGGACACCGGTCCGCGCCTGCCGACGCTACTGCTCGCCGTAGGCGCCGACCGCGTCCGCAAGCTGCTGGGAGGCTGACCGCCGGCCCACCTGCCCCGCCCCCGCCGCCACGATCGGCGTCCGGCCGCCTGACTTCGTCACCACCGGTCGCCGCCGATCGGCGTCCCGCTCGGCCGTCCTGGTCGCCGGCAGTCGGCGTCCCGGTCGCCTGACCTTGTCACCCCCGGTGGTCACCGGTCGGCGTCCCGGTTGCCGGTCCTGGTCGCCGGCAGTCGGCGTCCCGGGCGTCTGACCTCGTCACCGCCGGTCGGTGTCCTGATCGCTGAGGGGCGCCTGTTCTGGTCGTCGGCGGCCGCCGTTCCGCCTGGGACGGCGGGCCTGAGATCGCCTACCATCCTGATCAGGACGAGTGAGCGGCAAGGAGCGGTGTGAGCGATATCAAGGCGCCAACGGGGGTCGATCCGTCGATCCCCAGCGTCGCGCGGATCTACGACTACTACCTGGGCGGCAAGGACAACTTCGCCTCCGACCGCGCGGCCGCCGAGAAGATCATCGAGCTTCTGCCCAACGTGCGCGACGTGGCCAGGGAGAACCGCGAGTTCCTGGTCCGCACGGTGACGCATCTCACCCGCCAGGGCGTGCGCCAGTTCCTCGACATCGGCGCGGGCCTGCCGACGCAGCGCAACGTGCACCAGGTCGCGCAGGAGCTCGCGCCCGAGTCGCGGGTGGTGTACGTCGACAACGACCCCATCGTGATGGCCCACGCCCGGGCGCTGCTCGCCGAGAACGACCGCGTGATCGCCGTCGGCGCCGACATGCGCGACACCAAGGCGCTCCTCGACCGCCTGGAGATCGTCGAGCATCTCGACTTCTCCCGGCCGGTGGCGATCCTGATGCTCGGCGTCCTGCACTTCATCCCGGACGACGACGAGGCCATGAAGATCGTCACGGTGCTGCGGTCGGCGCTCGTGCCGGGCGGTCATCTGGTCATCTCGCACGGCTCGGTGGGCGAGGTCGACGAGGACAAGGCCCGCGAGGGGCAGCGGGTGTTCAGCCGCACCGCCGCGCCCGGCGTCACCTCCAGGTCGCCCGAGCAGGTGCGGGCCTTCTTCGACGGCCTGGAGCTGGCCGAGCCCGGAGTGGTGCCGCTGCGCGAGTGGCGGCCGGAGCAGGAGCCGGTGCTCGCGCTTCCGGGGGAGGCAGGGGCGGTCGGCGGCGTGGGCCGCGTGCGCTGACCCCGGCAGGAAGCGATCCCTGCAGGAAGCGACCCCGGCGGGAAGCGGCACAGGCACAGGCGGCACAGGCGGGAAGCGGCACGGGCGGGAAGCGGCGCAGGCACAGGGACGCCATGGAGCGCGCGGCGACGTAGAGGGTGGCACAGGGACGTACAGAGGGACACAGGGACATAGGGAGGGCCCCGGCGTGACGCCGGGGCCCTCTCGCATGCCATGGGGTGCCCTTGCGGAAGTATCCGCAGGTAGAAGGGCGGTTAAAAAGAAACTTCATGCTAACCTGCATGGAGGAAAAAAATCGACCACCCTGCCCTCGAGCCCGTATGTTCCCGGCAATCGGGCCCCTGGAGACCACTACATGAAGCGACTCGCAGCGATCGCCGCCGTCGCGGCCCTCGCCGCCGTCACCGCCTGCGGCACTACGGAGACGGCCGGCACGGCCGGGGCGGGCGGTGTCTACACCACGATCGACGGTGCCAAGCAGATCGACGCCACCGCGCCGATCAATCCCTTCAACCCGCAGGGGAGCACGTTCGTCGGGTACGACGCCATGTCGCTGGCCTGGCCGAAGAACAGCCTGACCGATCCCAACCAGTTCTATCCGGGCATCGCCCGCAGCTGGACCGCCACGCCCGACCAGGGCGAGGTCGTGGTTCACCTGCAGCCGCAGGCCCGCTGGTCGGACGGCAAGCCCGTCACCAGCGAGGACATCCGCACCTCGATCGGCCTGGCCTACACCCAGGGCGGCAGCGCCTACACCGTCAACGCCGGCGCGGCGGGCGCGGCGGCCGACATCACGATCGTGGACGCCAAGACCGTCAAGGTCACCCAGGGGGCCAACCGCAGCAACGTGTTCCTGCGCAACGTCCTTTCCACGGTGGTCGTCCCCGCGCACGTCTACGGCAAGCTGCTCCCCGCCGGCTTCTGGACGACCCTCCAGGCCGCCAGGGGAACCGGACCGGCCGCCGACAAGGCCAAGGCCGCGATCACCGGGCTGTCGCAGAAGGTCATCACCTTCGCCCCGCCCGAGGACGTCTCCGCCGGGCCGTTCGTCCTGGAAAGGGTCAACCCCGGCGCGGCGCTGCTGAAGAAGAACCCGTACTTCTACGACGCGGCCCGCATCGCGCCCGACAAGGTCAAGGTGCTCAACTACACCGGCAACGAGCAGATCTGGAACTACCTGGTCACCGGCACGCTGGACAGCGCGCCGTTCACCGCCGTGCCCGCCGCGGTCATGCGCAAGATCAAGCAGACCCCGGGCAACGCGATCCGCAAGGGTTACTCTCCGGTGGCGGCGTCGATGGCGTTCAACCAGGCGCGCAAGCCCTACGACAACGTGCACGTGCGCCGCGCGCTCGCCTACCTCGTCGACCGCGCCCAGGTCACCAAGATCGCCTCGCCGGAGGCGGGGACGCCGTCGCTCACCACCACCGGCATCCACGGCGACTCGGCCAAGGCGTGGCTCGGCGACCGGCTCGCCGCGCTGGACCCCTACAAGGTTGACCCGGCCAAGGCCGACGCCGAGCTCAAGGCCGCCGGCATGGTCAAGAAGGGTGGCGTGTGGGCGATGCCGGACGGCAGCCCGTGGAAGGTGGAGGTCCACGTGCCCGCGTCGTTCTCCGACTGGGTCGCCGCCGCGAAGTCGATCACCAGTCAGCTCAACGACCACGGCATCGAGGCGAGCGTCACCACTTCGGCGGACTACATCCTCTACCTCGACGAGCTGGCCTCGGGCAAGTTCGACATCGGCTTCTGGCTGATGGCGCTCGGGCCCTCGCCGTACAACATCTACCAGCGCCTGTACGGCTCGGCCAACGGCTGGTCGCTGCTCGCCGGGCGGCTGACGCACTCTCCGCCGGGCAAGGACGGAAACTGGATGGGGGGCCCCGAGACGATCGGCGGGGTGAACCCCGGCGAGCTCACCAACCGGCTCAACCTGGCCGCCCCGGACGAACAGAAGCGCATCGTCGCCACGCTGGCCACGCTGACCAACCAGCAGCTGCCGGTGATCCAGATCTACGACTACGTCAACACCCAGTTCATCAACACCGACCGCTACACCGGCTGGCCGCCGGCCGGGAGCGAGGCGCTGCGCCTGCCCGCGGGAGTGTGGATGCAACTCGGGATGATCAAGAAGAAGTAGCCTATGACGACTCTCACGACCCGGCGGACTCCCCGGGTGAACGCAGTGACACGACGGCTTTCCGGGCACGTCGTCCGCGGCCTCGTCATGATCTGGGTGGTCACCACCATCAGCTTCGTGATCATCCGCAACATCCCCGGTAACCCGGTGCTCGGCCAGTACGAGACGCTGATCGAGAAGGGCATGTCGCCCGACCAGGCCGAGCGGGCCACCGCCGCCCTGTACGGGTTCCTGCCCACGGGCAGTCTCTGGGAGCAGTACACCGGATACATGAAGGCGCTGCTGCACCTGGACCTCGGCCAGTCGATCAGCACGCCCGGCACCGAGGTGACGACCCTGCTCACCTCGGCCGCCAAGTGGACCATCCTGCCGGTGCTCGGCGGCACGCTGCTGAGCTTCCTGCTCGGCGTCACGCTCGGGGTGTACGCGGGCATCAAGCGGTCGGGCAAGCTCGGCGACCTGCTGTCGATCTCGGGCTCGCTGCTGCACGGCGTGCCGCAGTACGTCATCGGCCTGCTCATGCTGGCCATCTTCACGACGCTGTGGCCGATCCTGCCCGCGGGCGGCCCGGTCGACGTCGAGTTCGTCCCCGGACTCAACGCCGGCTACCTGGCCTCGCTGGTCCAGCACGCCACGCTGCCGGTGCTGACCTACGCCCTGGCCAGCTACGGCGGCTGGGTGCTGGCGATGAAGTCCAGCGTGGCGACCGTGCTCGGTGACGACTTCATCCTCGCCGCCGAACTGCGCGGCCTCACCCGGGGCGTGCTGTTCCGCTACATCGCCCGCAACGCGATTCTGCCGTTGTTCACGATCCTCGCGCTGTCGCTCGGCATGCTGTTCGGCGGCGCCATCTTCATCGAGCGGATCTTCAACTATCCGGGGCTCGGGCTGCTGCTGGTCAACAGCATCGGCGCCCGCGACTACGCGCTCATGGGAGGAACGTTCCTGGTGACCACGGTGGCCATCATCGTCGCCAACATCGCGGCCGACCTGCTGTACACCGTGATCGACCCGCGGGTGCGGACGGGAGGCGCGGCATGAGCGTGACGGTTCCCCAGACGGCGCTCGGCGACACCCGGGCGGCCCTGCGGCGCAACTTCTGGCGGGGCGTCGCGCGCGTGCTGCGCCGCAAGCCGAGCCGCCTGGCCGGCGTGGTGATCGTCGCCATGTTCCTGCTCATGGCGGCGTTCGGGCCGATGCTGTACCCGGCGCACCTGCCGCGCGACGACAACGCCCTCTACGCCCCGCCGAGCTTCGCCCACCCGTTCGGCACCGACTTCGAGGGCACCGACGTGCTCGCGCTGGTGGTCACCGGCGCCCGGTACGTCATCCTCACCGGCCTGGCCACGGCGGTCATCACCGTCGCGGCGGGCACGGTGCTCGGCCTGCTCGCCGGGTTCCACCGGGGACGGTGGGACACCGTGCTCATGCGGATCACCGACCTGCAGCTCACCATCCCCGGCCTGCCGCTGCTGCTGGTGCTGTCGACGGTCTGGAAGTTCCAGGGGCCGCTGGAGATGGGCCTGGTGCTCGGCCTGCTGGGCTGGGGCGGCATCGCCCGCGCCGTGCGCTCGCAGACGCTGTCCCTGCGCGAACGGGGGTTCATCGAGGCGGCCCGGGGGCTCGGGCTGTCCACCGCCCACATCGTCGGGCGCGAGCTGCTGCCCAGCATGGCGCCCTACATCGCGATGAACATGCTCATCGCCGTCACCGGCGCCATCTACGCCCAGGTCGGCCTGTTCTTCCTCGGTGTGCTGCCCTTCGACTCCAACAACTGGGGTGTGATGCTCAACCTGGCCGTCTTCGGCGGCGGGGCGCTGACCAGCACCGCCGCGCTGCCGTACCTGCTGGCGCCGCTGCTGGCGATCCTGCTGCTCACGCTCGGCATCGTGCTCATCGTCGACGCGATGGACGAGATCTTCAACCCGCGCCTGCGTGAGGAGTAACCGGTGACCACCATCTCCCACGGGGTCGGGGAGTCTCCCCGCCCCGAGTCCTCCGCCGTCCCCGGCCTGGTCGTGGGCACCGCCGCGGCGACGGCGCCCGGGGTGCGGGTCCGCGACCTCACCGTGGTCTACCGGACGCCGCTCGGGGAGCTGCCCGCCCTCGGCGGCGTCAGCCTCACGGTCGAGCCGGGCACCATCACCGGCATCGTGGGGGAGTCCGGCTCCGGCAAGTCCACGCTGGCGCTCTCGCTGCTCAACGCCGTCCAGCCGCCCGGCCGCATCGCCGGCGGCAGCGTGGAGATCGACGGGCTCGGCGACGTCGTGGACCTGGCGGGCGACCGGCTGCGCCGGGCGCGCGGCCGGCACCTCGGGTACGTGTTCCAGGCCGCCCAGAACTCCCTGAACCCGCTCAAGACGATCGGCAAGCAGCTGCTGGACCTCGGCCGTTCGCACGACGTGGACGACCTTCCCGCCCTCGTGCGGGACGCCAAGAGCCTGCTGGAGCGGATGGGCCTGGACGGCGCCCGCGTGCTGGACTCCCACCAGCACGAGCTGTCCGGCGGCATGCGCCAGCGGGTGGGCATCATGCTCGCGCTGGTGCTCAACGCCCGGCTGGTCATCCTCGACGAGCCCACCACCGCGCTCGACATGATCACCCAGGCGACCATCCTGCGCATCGTCCGCGAGATCCACCAGGAGCGCGGGCTGACCACGCTGATGGTCACCCACGACATGGGCGTGGCCGCCGAGGTCACCGACCGGCTCGCCGTCATGTACGGCGGGCGGGTGGTCGAGCACGGCCCGACCATGGAGGTGCTCGGCTCGCCCCGCCACCCCTACACCCGCGGGCTGATCCAGGCGATCCCCCGTCTGTCGGGCGACATCACCCAGTCGCGCGCGCTGCCCGGACGCCCGCCCACGCTCGGCACCGTGCCCAAGCGGGGATGCGTCTTCCAGGAGCGCTGCCCGCTCCGCATGGAGGTCTGCGAGACCGTGGAACCGCCGTCCGTCATCGAGAACGGCAGAACCGTCGCCTGTCACGCCGCCGAGGCGGCCAGGCCCGCCGAACGCCGCAAGGAGCACGCGTGATCACCGGGACCGGCATCACCAGGACCTACAAGCAGCGCGGCGACGTCCTCGGCGCTCGCGAGGTCAAGGCGCTGCGCGGCATCGACTTCACCGTCCCCAAGGGCGGCGCGGTGTCGTTCATCGGCGAGTCCGGATGCGGCAAGACCACTCTCGGCCGCATCGTCGCCGGGCTGGAGACCTACGACTCCGGCGAGATCGTCATCGACGGCACGCCGATGACGCCGCTCAGCCCGCGCCGCCGCCGGCCGTACTTCCGGCGCATCCAGCTCATCCACCAGGACCCCTACTCCGCGCTCAACCCGACCCGCACGATCCACCAGACCCTGCGGGCGCCGCTCGCGCTGCGCGCCTCGCAGACCGGCCGCCCCTCGTCCTGGATCGACGCCCGCGCGGAGGAACTGCTCGCGCTGGTGGGCATCGACCCGGGCTACGTGCTCGGCCGCTACCCCCACCAGCTCTCGGGCGGCATGCGCCAGCGCGTCGTCATCGCCCGCGCGCTCACCGTGGACCCCGAGATGCTGGTCGCCGACGAGTCGGTCTCCATGATCGACGTGTCGATGCGGCTGAGCATCCTCGCCCTGCTCAAGGACCTGCGCGAGCGGCTCGGGGTGAGCCTGCTGTTCATCACCCACGACATCGCCACCGCCCGGTACATCGGCGGCCAGGGGGAGCTGTACGTGCTCTACCGGGGGCAGGTGGTGGAGCGCGGGCTCACCGAGACCGTCATCACCGGGCCCGTCCACCCCTACACCCAGGCGCTGCTGTCGGCGATCCCCGTGCTGCACGGGCTGGAGCGGCCCGGGCGCGAGCGCGTCGTGCCGACCGAGGCGCTGAACGAGCGCCACGCCGACGAGGGGTGCCTGTTCGCTCCCCGATGCCCGTTCCGCACCGAGCGGTGCGAGAAGGAACGGCCGATACTGGCCGGCTGCGTGGAGAGCACGCACGAGCACGCCTGCTTCCACCCGCAGCGCCGCGAGGTCATCCCCGTGGAGGCCGTGGCGTGAGCGGCGTCCCCGAGAGCCCCGGCCCCCAGAACGGCCCCCAGAACGGCCCCCAGAACGGCTCCGAGAACGGCTCCGCGTCCGTGCCCGGCTCCCAGGTCGCGGGTCTGGCGGGCGGCTTCGAGGGCGCCGAGCTCGCGAACGGCCTGCACGGGGCCGGGCCCGCGCACGGGCCCGCGGGCGTCCGTCCCGTGCTGCCTTCCGAGCTGGCGATCGTCGGGGAGGTGGCCCGCGAGGCGCTCGTCTTCGACGCCGAGGACGCGTCGCTGATCGTGTCCCGGCTGGCCGCGCCGCCCGAGGGCCGCGAGTGGACGGCGCTCACCCTGCCGTGCCTGGACGGGGTCGTGTTCGTCTCGTTGTCGGCCACCGAGGGGGTCGGGCACGTGGACCTGCTGGCCGTGCGGCCCGCGGCGCGGGGACGCGGGCTCGGCAGGACTCTGCTGCGCGCCGCCGAGGAGTGGCTGCGCGAGCGCGGCGTGCGGGAGGTCCGGCTGGCCGGCAACCCGCCCTGCTACGCCTGGCCGGGCATCGACGTGCGTTACACCCCGGCGGTCTGCCTGGCCGAGAGCCTGGGTTACGAGCGTCACCGCACCGCCTGGAACATGACCGCCGACCTGGCGCCGTTCGCGCCCGGCGCCACACAGGACCAGGAGGCCGGGCGGCTCGCGGCGGCCGGGGTCGCGGTGCGCACGGCCGCTCCGGGGGAGCGGGGCGAGGTGGCCGCGTTCGTCCGGCGGCACTGGAACGACGCCTGGGCCTGGGAGGTCGAGCAGGCGACCGGCTGCCACTACGCCGTCCGCGACGGCGAGATCCTCGGCTTCGCCGCCTGGGGCGCCCGGCCCGGGTGGTTCGGCCCGATGGGCACCGACGAAGCGGCCCGCGGGCTCGGCGTCGGCCGCGTCCTGCTGCGGCGCTGCCTGGCAGAACAGGCCGCCGCCGGCCTGCGCACCACCCAGATCGGCTGGGTGGGCCCGGTCCGCTTCTACGCCAGGGCCGTCGGCGCGCGCGTGGAGCGGGTGTTCTGGCTCTACCGCCGCCACCTCGACTGAACCCGCCGCGCCCGGGCCGCGGCCCCGGCGAGCATCAGCACGACCCCCGGAAGATGAGGAGAGCCACGATGCGACCATTCGCCCCGCCGGCCACGACGGAGCAGATAGATCCGCGCTACCGCCAGATCGACCGCCTGCCGACCGACGAGATCGCGCGGCTGATGAACGCGGCCGACTCCACGGTGCCGGCGGCGGTGGCCAGGGCGGTGCCGGAGATCTCCGCCGCGATCGACGGCATCGTCGCCCGCATGCGCGGCGGCGGGCGGCTGCTGTACGTGGGCGCGGGGACCTCCGGGCGGCTCGCGGTGCTGGACGCCTCGGAGTGCCCGCCGACGTTCGGCACCGATCCCGGGACGGTGCGCGGGATCATCGCCGGCGGGACGCCCGCGCTGACCCGGTCGGTCGAGGGGGCCGAGGACGACGCGGAGGCGGGCGCCGCCGCCATGCGCGAGCACGGCGTCGGTCCGGCGGACGCGGTGGTGGGCCTGTCCGCCAGCGGGCGCGCGCCGTTCGTCGTCGCCGCCGTCGCGCAGGCCCGCCGGCTGGGCGCTCTGACGGCGGGGCTGTCGTGCAACGTCGGCACGCCGCTGTCGGAGGCGGCCGACCACGCGATCGAGGTCATCGTCGGCCCCGAGGTGGTGGCCGGCTCGACGCGCCTGAAGGCCGGCACGGCGCAGAAGCTCGTGCTCAACATGATCTCGACCATCTCCATGATCAAGTGCGGCCGGACCTTCGGGAACTACATGGTCGAGGTGTCGGCGAGCAACACCAAGCTCGTCGCGCGGGCGGCGCGCATCGTCGCCGAGATCACCGGCGCCGACATCGCCGTGGCCCGCCGGGCTCTGGAGGAGGCCGGGCACCAGGTCAAGACCGCCGTCGTCATGGTGCGCCGCGGCCTGGCCGCCGACGAGGCCCGCCTGCTGCTGGCCGCCTACGACGACCGCCTCGACCTCGTCCTGGACGCCCGCCCGGCGTGACCTCTCCGCACGCGGGCAGCCCGCGGAGGCCGGGCGCGACGGGGCGCGGCGGCCACCCGGGCAAGGCCCGCGAAGCCCCGGTCCGGCCGGTCTCGCCGGGCTGCCGCGGGGCTGTCCGGGGTGGATGGGCATAATTCACAGACATGTCTCCCCGCATCGACCTGACCTGGCCGTCTGTGCCCGACGACGCGCTCCTCGAACAGGTGCACCGCGTGATCCACGCGGTCGTGGCGGCCGGCGGCGCGGTCGGCTACCTCACCCCGCCCGGCAGGCGGGAGACCGACCTGCTGGTGGAGGAGATCCTCGCCGACGCCCGGCACGGCCGGGCGGCCCTGGCCCTGGCCCGGGTGGACGGCGTGGTCCAGGCGATGGGCCTGTGGAAGCGCGCCTCCGCCCAGGTGTTCGCGCACTCCGGCGAGATCGGCAAGGTCATGGCGCACCCGGCGGCGCGCGGCCTCGGCCTCGGCCGCCTGGTCCTCGCCGGCCTGGTCGACAGCGCGCGTGCCGCCGGGCTGGAGACCCTGACCCTCGGGGCGCGCGGCAACAACCACGGGGCCATCGAACTGTACGAGGAGATGGGCTTTCGCGAGTGGGGACGGCTGCCGAACGTCATCGAGGTCGGCATGGAGCGCTTCGACGAGGTCCGGATGTACCTCGACCTGGGCACCCGCGATCCCCGGGTCGTGCTGCGCGGCTCGCCTCCCGGCGGCGCGGGCTCCTCACCGCGGCGGCGGCTGCGCGCCGGCGGACGGGGTGAGGGCCACAGAAACGGGCATATCTCCCAGTGACCCGCGGCCGGCCCGGACGTCCTCCGGGCATCCGGCCGAGCTCCGGCGATGGGAGGGCGCGGATGCCGGTACAGGTGCGCCGCGTCTACGACGCCCCGGACCCCGGGGACGGCGCCCGCCTGCTGGTGGACCGCCTGTGGCCGCGCGGCGTGGCCAAGGAGGCGGCCCACGTGGACGAGTGGCTCAAGGACGTGGCGCCGTCCGGCGAGCTGCGCACGTGGTACGGCCACGATCCCGCGAAGTTCGATGCCTTCCGCGACCGCTACCTCACCGAGCTGGACGACCCGGCCCGCCGCCGCGCCCTGGACCGCATCGCGGAGCTGGCGCGGGAAGGCCCGGTGACGCTGCTGACCGCCACCCGGGACGCCGGGCGCAGCCACGCCGCCGTCCTGGCCGGCCTGCTCGGCGAGGCCAGGAGCGGCGCGAAGGCGCCCAGGTGAGGGACGGGCCGGCTCAATGGGTACACCCCGTCCCTCACGTCGGGCGGCCACAGGCCGTCAGGTGTGCTGGGCACCTGACGGCCTCGGGGACCGTCAGGGGGTGAGCAGGACCTTCACGGCGCCGTCCCGCTTCTTCTGGAAGATCTCGTACCCGTGCGGGGCCTGGTCCAGCGGCAGGCGGTGGGTGGCCAGGTCCATGACGCCCAGCGGGTCGGTGTCGTCGCTCACCAGCGGCAGCACGTCGTCGATCCAGCGCCTGACGTGGGCCTGTCCCATGCGCAGGGTCACGCCCTTGTCGAACAGGCGCAGCATCGGCATCGGGTCGGCCATGCCTCCGTAGACGCCGGAGATCGAGATGGTCCCGGCGCGCCGCACGGTCTCGATGGCCTGGTTCAGCGCGGCCAGCCGGTCGACGCCCGCGTTGCGCATGAACGGGGCGGCCACCGCGTCGGGCAGCAGCCCGGTGGCGCTCTGGGCCAGCTTGGCCAGTGGCGAGCCGTGCGCCTCCATGCCGACCGCGTCGATCACCGAGTCGGTGCCCCGCCCGCCGGTCAGCTCGCGGACCGCCTCAGGGACGTCGTCGCACTCGCGCGCGTCGATGACCTCGACGCCGTGGCGGCGGGCCATCGCCAGGCGCTCGGGCACGCCGTCCACCGCGATCACCCGGTGCCCGAGGTGCCGAGCCACGCGCGCGGACATCTGCCCGATCGGCCCGAGGCCGAACACCGTGACGCTGCCCCCTTCAGGGATGTCCGCCCAGGCCACGGCCTGCCAGGCCGTGGGCAGCACGTCCGACAGATAGACGAACCGCTCGTCGGGCGGGCCCTGCGGCACCTTGATCGGGCCGAACTGCGCCTGCGGCACCCGGAGGTACTCGGCCTGCCCGCCGGGCACCTGGCCGTACAGCTTGGTGTAGCCGAACAGCGCGGCGCCGGTGCCGTGCTCGCGCACCTGCGTCGTCTCGCACTGCGCGTACAGCTTCATGCCGCACATGTGGCAGTGGCCGCAGGAGATGTTGAAGGGGATGACCACCCGGTCGCCGGGGGCGATGTGGGTCACCTCGGCGCCGACCTCCTGGACGATGCCCATGGGCTCATGGCCGAGGATGTCGCCCTCGGTCATGAACGGGCCCATGATCTCGTACAGGTGCAGGTCGGAGCCGCAGATGCCGGTGGAGGTCACCTTGATGACCGCGTCGGTCGGTTCCTTGATCGCCGGGTCGGGGACCTCCTCGACCCGTACGTCGCGCTTGCCGTGCCAGGTGACGGCTTTCATGGTCTGCTTCCTCCACCCCGATGGTCCCAGTTGCTGTCGGTTCCGTCATGGCCGCCCGTGGCGGCCGTTCCGCCGGCGGCCGTTCCGCGAAAGCCGTCCGCGATGCCCGTCGGGGCCGTCACAACCGGCCGGCGGTGACCGACCGGCGGCCGAGCGCGAAGCCCAGCGCGATCATGCCGAGGCCGAGGAGCAGGTGCAGCCAGTTGTCGGCGCCGTTGACCGGGACGAAGTTGGCCGCGGTGTCGTGGCCGACGAGCATGCCGTACACCCACAGCAGCAGGTAGATCGCGCCGCCGCCGATGAGGAAGGCGCGCGCGCCCTGCCACGTGCGGGCCAGGACGATGCCGGCGACGCCGAACAGCAGGTGCACTATGTTGTGCAGGATCGACACCTCGAAGACGCCGAGGAGCATCGCGTCCGAGTGATGGCCGGCGAACTGCAGGTCGTCCAGGTTCGTGGTGACACCGGGGATGAAGCCCAGCACGCCGACGACGAGGAACACCACTCCCACCACGAGCGAGGCCGTCTGCAGCGGCGTGCGCGCGGTTCGCGTGTGGATCGCGTTCATGGGCCCTCCAGTTTGCAATACACGGGCGTGGTCGCCCAGACCCCCGCTACCCCTGTCCGCCGTGCCTATACAAGGTCGTTCACCTGACGCTGACTTCGGCGGTCGCGGAGCCCGCGAATATCCTGCAAAAGGGCCTTTTATTTTTTTGCGAATTCTTTTCCCGGCACCGGGTCGCCCGGCCGCCCCGCCTCTTCCGTCGAGGTCAGGGCGCATGCGGCGGGCGCCGGGCCGGGAAAGGGTGGTTCGCGCGCGCGCGACGGGGTACATGCCGCGGTCCACATCGAAAGGACACGTCAATGAACCTGGAACGCGGCAGTGACAAGCACGGTCCGCGCCTCGATGAGGAGATCAAGCACGAGACCGCCGGCCTCACGCGAGGGGGCGTCACCGGGCACGCCGAGGAATGGCGGGAGCCCGAGCCCGTGAGCGACGCCGAAGACGACCTGCGCCCGCAGGGGTACGCGCCCGGCCACGAGCCCGGGGTGGCGCCCGGGATGACGCAGAACGACGTCGACCAGCGCAGCAACCTTGCCCGATGGCTCGTCGAGGTCCACTACCCGGCCGACCGCGACGAGATCCTCGCCCACGCGGAGGGGAACCCGGCGGTGCCGGACGCGGTGGTGCGGGCGCTGCGCGACCTGCCCGACGGCTCCTTCCGCAACATCGCGGACATGGCCGAGGCGCTGGGGCTGGGACGGGAGCGCCGCTCCGGCGACTAGGGGGGCGCCCTTCAACTCGCGTTCTCCATGGCCACGGCGGTTTCCCGTCGCCCGCACCGGGTAACCGCCGACGACATCGGCAGAGTTCGGCGCAGTGCGAGGAGGAAGCATGATGAAGCACGGCGGTGACGCGATCACCGTCCTCACCATGGACCATCGGGAGGTGGAGGAGACCTTCGCGGAGCTGGAGCGCCTGCGCGGCACGGGGCAGGACGACCGCCGCAGGGAGCTGACCGAGAAGGTGATCATCGAGCTGGTCGGGCACTCGGTTGCCGAGGAGGCGTACCTGTACCCGGCCGCCCGCGCGTTCATCCCGGACGGCGACCGGCTGGCCGACCGCGAGATCGCCGAGCACGCCCAGGCCGAGCGCCTGATGAAGCAGCTGGAGAAGGCCCTTGACGACGGGGTCACCGCCCCGGCCTTCGAGGGGCTGCTCGACGACCTGATGGCCACCATCAGGGAGCACATCAAGGACGAGGAGGCGCACCTGTTCCCCGAGCTGGTGCGGTACGCCGACGCGGAGGAACTGGCCGCCCTGGGCAAGAAGATCACGATGATGAAGAAGCTCGGCCCTACCCGGCCGCATCCCGCCGCGCCGGACCGGCCGCCGGCCAACAAGCTGCTGGCTCCCGGCGCCGGCCTGGTGGACCGCATCCACGATCTGTTCACCGGTCGGGGCAAGACCTGACCCAACCGGGTCAAATGCCTGTTCCAACCGGGTCAAATGATCGCGTCTGCCCGCGTTTCGGCCGGCACGGCGGGGGCAGCAGCGTTCTATGAGAGTCATCGTGGTGGGCGCGACCGGCAATGTCGGAACGAGCGTGATCTCCGCGCTCGAGTCCGATCCCGACGTCACCTCGATCGTCGGGGTCGCCCGGCGGCTGCCCGCCCGCCGCCCCGGCGCGGGCGTGCCGGGCAGGACCCAGTGGCGCTCGGCCGACATCACCACGAGCGACCTCACCGGCCTGTTCGCCCGCGCCGACGCCGTGGTCAACCTCGCCTGGCTGTTCCAGCCGACCCGCGACCCGGTCACGACGTGGCGGGCGAACGTCCTGGGAGGCATGCGACTCTTCCGCGCCGTGGCGGAGGCGGGGGTGCAGATCCTGGTGCACGCCTCCTCGGTCGGCGCGTACTCGCCGGGGCCCAAGGACGGCGCGGTGGACGAGAGCTGGCCGACCCACGGATGGCCGGGCGCCGCCTACTCGCGGGAGAAGGCCTACCTGGAGCGGGTCCTCGACGTGTTCGAGAACGACCATCCGAGCATCCGCGTCGTGCGGATGCGCCCGGGATTCATCTTCAAGCGGGGAGCGGCCGCCGAGCAGCGCCGTCTGTTCGCCGGCCCCTTCCTGCCCGGCCGGCTGCTGCGCGCGGGCCGGATCCCGTTCGTGCCGGACATCCCGGGCCTGCGCGTGCAGGCGCTGCACTCCCTGGATGTGGGGCGGGCCTACCGGCTGGCCGTGACCCGCTCGGTCGTCGGCGCGTTCAACCTCGCCGCCGAGCCGGTGCTGGACGCCGCCGCCCTCGCCGGGCTGCTCGGCGCGCGCCTGGTGCCGATCTCGCCGATGATGGCGCGGACCGCGGTCGCGGCGGCCTGGCATCTGCGACTGATCCCCGCCTCTCCCGGGCTGATGGAGATGGCGCTGCGCATCCCGGTCATGGACACCACGCGGGCGCGCACCGTCCTCGGCTGGCGGCCGGAACACACCGCGATCGAGGCGGTCGGCGAGCTGCTGGAGGGCCTGCGCACCGGGGCGGGCATGCCGACCCCCGTGCTGGACGCCCACGCCGGCGGCCCCGCCCGGGTCGGCGAACTCGCGACCGGCGTCGGCCGGCGTCCCTGACGCCGTCCGGCGGGGCTCCGCCTTCGCCGACGGCACGCTCGGCGGCTCGTAGCGGCGACCGGCCGCATTCCTGACGGTGACCGGCCGCCCGCTTCCTGAGGGGGACGCGTGGGGGCCGGTCAGCGGGGGACGTGGTTGCGCAGCCCCAGTTCGTCCGGGTAGAGCGAGAAGTAGGTCTGCTCGGCCAGGTACGCCATGCCCGTGCCCTTGACGTGGTGGCGCAGCAAGGCGAGCGGCACGCTGAGGGCGACCTGGTGCGCCCGGTAGGCGTCGATCACCTCCACCAGGTCGGCGCGCCGCGCCCCGTCCAGGTCGTCGCTCACCATGCCGAGGCAGTGCTGCAGCACGTTGACGTTGCGGCCGACGCTCGCCCGGGTGGCCAGGGCCACGCGGAAGGCCCGGCCGTAGGCGGCGGCGAGCCGTTCCGGCGCGTTGGTGCCCGCCTCGGCGACCAGCCGGCCCATCCGGCGGTACTCCGCCGGGTCGTGCGCGAGGATCTGCATCTTGTGCCGGGAGTGGAACGCCACCAGGTCACCCGCCCGCCACTGGCCCTCCAGCAGCGCCCGCAGGCGGGCGTGGGCGAAGATCCGTTCCACGAACGCCTCGCGCAGCACGTCGTCGTGCAGCCGGCCCTCGTCCTCCACCGGCAGCAGCGGATGCGCCGCGATCATCGCCTCCGCGTACAGCCCCCGCCCACGCCGTCCCGAGCCGTGCACGGGAACGCCGTGCAGGCCGCAGGTCGGGCTCTTGGCCTTGAAGACGTAGCCGTCCACCCGCAGCGCCGCCGCGCGCGCCTTGGCCAGCGCGGTCATCGGCTCGGTGAGGTCCCTGCGCGAGGCGCGGGTCATCAGGCGCGTCCCGCCGGGCGCCGCCTCCAGGCGAAGCGTCTCGCGGGGGGCGCCCAGGCCGATCTCGATCTCCGGGCAGATCGGTATCCAGTCGACCCAGGGGGCCAGGGCGCCGGACACGAAGCGGTCGCGGCTGTGGCCGCCGTTGAACCGCACGGGCTCCCCGAGCAGGCAGCTCGACACCGCGATCCGCGGCCGTGGCCGCCGCTCGGCGTTCACCGGAGGATTTGCGTTGTCTGTTGGCATTGGTCCGATCGATCCTTTGGCGAGTGCCGTGTCCCTTACTGTCCCTTCGGCAGCGCTCCCCTCCGCGGATGCGTCCGACGCATGTGGACGAGGTGTCCACATGTGGATAGGCTGGGCCCACTAACTGGACATGGTGTCCGGTTGAAGGGGACGGATCGTCATGAGCCATCTGCTGCACCTGGACGCCAGTGCCCGGAACACCTCGGTCTCCCGAGACCTCTCCCAGGCGTTCGCCGAGGTCTGGCGCGCGGCCCACCCGGAGGGCCACTACACCTACCGCGACCTGGCGGCCGACCCCGTCCCGCACATCGGGCAGCCGTGGACCGAGCTGTGCGACTACGTGCTGGCACACGGGATCACCGACATCGCTCGCTACCGGGAGGCCGTGCGCACCCCCGCACAGCAGGAGGCGTGGGCGACCCTCGCCCCGCTGCTGGGAGAGCTGACCGCCGCCGACGTGGTGCTGATCGGGACGCCGATGTACAACTTCTCCATCCCCTCGGCGCTCAAAGCCTGGCTCGACCAGGTGACCTTCCCCAAGATGTCGCTGGCCGGCCGCCGGTTCGTGGTCACCGGCGCCCGTGGCGGCGCGTACGGGCCGGGCACTCCGCGCGAGCCGTTCGACCACCAGGAGCGCTACCTGCGCGACTTCTTCAAGGGCCACTTCGGAGTCGAGACGTCACCTTCGTCCACGCCGAGCTGACCAACGCGCGGGTCGACCCGGGCCTGGCGCACCTGCGCGAGCGGCAGGCCGCCTCCCTGGCCGCGGCCCGCTCACGCGTCCTCGCCGAGGCGGAGCGCTGACCGGCCGGGCGGACCGCCGGCCCTCCGGTGCGCCCTCGGCGGTCCGCGCCGCCGCGGACCGCGGGGTCGGCCGCGACGGGGGTGGCCACCCGCGCCAGAACCGAGCGGTTCACGGCCGCCGGCGCAGCGCCTTGTCCGCCAGGGCCGGCGGCACGTAGTAGCTGTCCGCCCGGTTGAGGTCGGTGCCCGGCGGCACGATCTCGTCGATCCGGTCCAGCACGTCCTCGGTCAGCACCGTGTCCGCGCCGGCCAGCAGGTCGTCGAGCTGCTCCATGGTGCGCGGGCCGATGATCACCGAGGTGATCGCCGGGTGGGCCAGGACGAACCCGACCGCCATGTGCGCCAGCGACAGGCCGGCCCCCGCCGCGAGCTTCGACAGCTCGCCGACGGCCTGGAGCTTGGCCGCGTTCCCGGGCAGCGAGGGGTCGAACTTGTGCCGTTCGACGGCCGCGCGGCCGGTGCTCGCCAGGTCGATGTCCGCGGCCTGGGTGTAGCGGCCGGACAGCCAGCCCGCCGACAGCGGACCCCAGCTCAGCACGCCCATCCCGTACTTCTGCGCCGTCGGCAGCACCGCCGCCTCCACGCCGCGCGCCAGGATCGAGTACGGCGGCTGCTCGGTGCGGAAGCGGACGTGGCCGCGCCGCTCGGAGACCCACTGCGCCTCCACGATCTGCTCCGCCGGGAAGGTGGAGCTGCCCACGGCCAGCACCTTGCCCGCCCGCACCAGGTCGGTGAGCGCGGAGAGGGTCTCGTCGATGTCGGTGGCCGGGTCGGGCCGGTGGATCTGGTAGAGGTCGATGTGGTCGGTGCCCAGCCGGCGCAGGCTGTTCTCGACCTCACGGACGAGCCAGCGCCTGGAGTTCCCGCCGTGGTTGGCGTCCGGGCCCATCGAGCCGTGGGCCTTGGTCGCCAGGACGACGTCGTCGCGGCGTCCCTTGAGCGCCTTGCCGACGATCTCCTCCGACTCTCCCTGCGAGTAGATGTCGGCGGTGTCGACGAAGTTGACGCCGGCGTCGAGGGCGCGGTGGATGATGCGCACGCAGTCGTCGACGTCCTTGTTGGCGAGGGCGCCGAACATCATCGCGCCGAGTGCGTACCGGCTGACCGAGATGCCGGTCCCACCGAGGGTGCTGCGCTTCACGAGGTACCGCCTCCTGCGGATCGTTGCTGTTGACACGTCGTCTCGTGCCCACATCCTTCGCGGACACGTCGTTCCGCGGATACGGAGTCCAGTCTCCGTTTCGCGCCGGGACGGCGCCAGGTCAGGCGCAACCTGGGTCCGGCAGAACCCCCCAGCGACCCGGCCGCCGCATAATGACTGGCATGGGGCATGCCGAGGACGAGATCACTCCATTTCTGAAGGCGCGACGGGCGGCGCTGGACGCCGCCTCCCTGGGGCTGCCGGACGGCCTCGCACGGCGGCGGGTGCGCGGACTGCGCCGCGAGGAGGTCGCACGGCTCGCCGGGGTGAGCGTCGACTACTACACGCGCATCGAACAGGGGCGGGCGCACGCCGTCTCCGACGCGGTGATCGACGCGATCGCGCGGGCGCTGCGGCTGACCCCGGACGAGCACGCCTTCCTGCGCAACATCTCCCACGGCCGACGGGGCGCCCACACCGAGGTCTGCGACGCCGGCGCCGGCCCGCGCCCGCGCGTACGGCCGCAGCTCCTGGAACTGCTGGAGGCCATGGGGGACACCGTCCCCGCCGTCGTTTACGGCCCCGGCACCGACCTGCTGGCCTGGAACACGATCATCGGCCGCATCTGGTTCGACCTCGACGCGCTCCCGGAGGCGGAGCTCAACGGCGCCCGGCTGATGTTCCTGCACCCCGACGCCAAGGCGCTGCATCCGGACTGGGAGGCGGAGGCGGAGGAGACCGTCGCGAGCCTGCGGGCGCAGATCGGCCGCCGCGAGGCCGAGGCCCGGGTGCAGCGGGTCGTCTGCGAGCTGCGGGAACAGAGCGAGGAGTTCCGGCACTACTGGGACGTCCAGGCGGTCAGAGAACGAACCCAGGGCATCAAGCGCATCCTCCACCCGCAAGTGGGCGAACTGGTGCTGACCTACGAGGCGTTCTCCCTGCCGACCGACCCCGGCCAGCGCCTATGCACCTACACGGCCCCCAAAGGCTCCCCCACAGCGGCCAAACTCCGCACCCTCGCCGAACCCGCCACCGCCGCCTTCTGACCCCTGGAACAGCGGTTCCGGACTAGTGGAAGCGTGCTCGGAACTCGGCTCGCGTCCTCGTCGTTGATCGACCGACCATTTCGTTCCGACACGGCGAGGACGACTTGACCAGGTCACGATTAGCCCGCACGGCGACCTCGATATTGGCGGTCGCCGCATGCGCCGCGTCGGCATGCAGTCCGGCCCGTAGTGCGTCCCCGTTTCCGTTCGACTCGCAGCCGGTTCCGGGAAGGCAATATGACGAACCCGATGACACCGGCGAGGCGGCCGAGGGCCACATAGAGATCTGCGTCACCACGAGGACGCGGACGCGGGTCAATTACCGGGGGTGTGACGACGCGCAGCCCACGGTCACCTGGTACTACCTCCCGCTGAGCGCCCGGGTGCCGGCCGTCGGCTCGACGGCCAAGCGCGGCTCGTCCAAGCGGCCCAAGGGCGACCTCTACCGGGCGCCCGCGAAAGGCGGCGTCGGTACGAAGGTGATGATCGCCGACGTCGAGGATCGTGTCGAGATATGCGTACTGAGGAGCACCCGGATCCGGTTCTCCGAGATCAGGTGCGACGACGGCGAGAAGGGCTACGGCTGGTACTACATCCGGATCGACGGCCGGGTGCCGCCGGTGGGGAAGAAGGCCGAGGACGGTTCCTTCCGCAAGCCGTACGGCGACACCTACCGCGCCCGCAGAAAAGGCGGGGACGCGGCCGAGGCGGCGATCGACTACGAAGACCCGGACGCGATCGAGACCGACGACGGCGAAGAAGAGGAGGAGAACTGCACTATGACGATCACCGGGGAGTGCGTGGCCGCCAGCGATTGCACGGAGACGGTGAACGGCGTCTGCACCGATGACGACGACGATTCCTGGGGATCATCCAACTCCGAGACCTGCCATCAGACCTACATGCACAAACGATGGATCCGCCGCTGCCACTGACGGCCGACCGTCATCTCCGACCCGTCGCATCCGGTTGGAGCTCGGGGCTGGACCGGGCGGCGACCTCTCTGGCGTTCTGCGCTCTCCCAATGCTTTCGTCGCGCGTAGGCGCAGCGTTCGTGGTGAGGTTCACCGTCCGGTCGCCGGGGTGACCTCGTGGCGGTGGGGGGTGTTAGAAAAATTTTCAGAAAAGTGGGTCTTGATGAAGGGAACTTTCAGGGTTATGTTCATGATCGTCCCGTCCTTCTCTACAGGCGGTGAGATGCCGGAACGTTCTCTGACGGCGGCCTTCTTCGTGTGCCGAGGTTGAGTTCGGTGTCGCCGGCGTAGTCCTGCCGCACGCTCATCGACATCAGGGAACCGGGCGTTTCGCCGTAACCCCCCGTACGCACCTGTTCAGAGAGGTGAGCATGCCCGTTCCCGGCAGGCCGACCTGGCCTAAGACCCTCAGATCCGCGCTCACTGCCCTCCTGGTCACCCTCGCGGCGGCGTCGCTTCCGCAGGCGGCCTCGGCGCAGGGCTCAAGCGTCCTGGCCCTGTCCCACAAGAGCCCGTTCAACTGCGGCAAGACCTTCTACGCCAACAACTGGTCCCCCGGCCACAGCCCGTCGGGCGCCATCGACTGGCAGGACTACGGGGGCGACGACATCAACGGTGAGACCGTGCGCGCCACCGCCGCGGGCACCGCGTACTTCAACGACGCGGGGAGCACGAGCTACGGCAAGTGGGTGGAGGTCCGGCACAGCGACGGCACCAGCACCCGCTACGCCCACCTGTCGAGCATGGTGAAGGCGGCCGGCGGCTCCCTGAGCGTCAGCCAGGGCACCACGATCGGCACCGTCGGCTCGACGGGCGGCTCCACGGCCCCGCACCTGCACTACGAACAGCGGACCTCCGGCGGCGCGGTGGACACCAGCCCCACCGTGGAGGGCGTGACCGTGTCCCTGGGCCAGAAGAAGGCCATCACCAGCACCAACACCTGCGGCGGAAGCAGCAACCCCTACACCCCCGAGGAGGTCTGCGGCAGCGGCTACGCGGTCATCGACTCGGCGGCCCTCACCGGTGGCCGCACCTACCTGCTCTACAACTCCGGCAACGGCTACAACTGCGTCACCACGCTGAAGACCACGAACCTCGGCTCGGCGTCGGCGGTGTCGGCCTTCCTGGAGCCGCAGGGCGAGAGCCGGACCACCGACTCGGGCAGCTACGGCTACTACGCGGGCCCCGTCAAACGCGACGCGGCGGCACAGTGCGTCAGGTGGGGCGGCTCGGTCGGCAGCAGCTCCTACACCAGCCCCTTCGAACACTGCGGCTGACCCGGCCGCGATCGCATCCGCGGCCCGGCCGGTGAGAAGCCTGGACGGCGCCACTTCACCGACCGGTCCTCCCGGCACGGCACGACGTCGAAGGCCGCCCCCCATCACGGGAGGTGGCCTTCGGCCTCGCCACGCCGGAGGCCCTTCGGTGGGCCGGTCAGGAAACGCCGACGACGGGCGCCTCCCGCGGCGGAAGGGCCTGTCGGCCGGGCAGGCCCTCCTGGCCGGGCACGACGCTCTGGCCGGCCGGGGTGTTCGCGTGCTGGGGGAGCAGGGCGTCGAACACCGCGGCGCGGTCGAAGCGCATCGCCCGGGCGCGGGCGCGATGCTCCAGGTCCTGCCGCTCGGCGGCGGACATGTCCAGAACCACCCGGTCCACCGTCGCGGCCAGGCCGGCGACGTCCCCGGCCTCGACGATGACGGCGGTGTCGCCCACCGCCTCCGACGTCCCGCCCGTCAGGGTGGTGACGATCGGCCCGCCACCGGCCAGCATCTTCTCGGCCAGCGCGATGCCGAACGTCTCGACGAAGTCGGGCTCGGGCTTGGTGGGCAGGACGTAGGCGGCGCAGCCGCGCATGAGCAGCGGCTTCTCGTTGTCGTCGACATCCGTGAGGAAGACCACCCGCTCGTCCTGCCGGGCCATCTCCCGCACCTGCTCCAGCGCCGGTCCCGTCCCGGCGACCACCAGTTTCACCCGCGACCGGCAGCGCATCTTCCCGAAGGCGTCCAGCAGATCGTGGATCCCCTTGGCCGCGGTCACCCGGGACAGGAACAGGATGTACCCGTCGCGCTCCAGGCCGCGGCGCGCGAGCGCGGCGTCCACCTGCGCCGGATCCAGGTCGAGGAAGGCGGCGGAGTCGATCGGCGGGTAGCTGACCGTCACGCGGCGCCGGCACTGTTCGGCGAACGTGGTGCCGCAGTGGGCGTCCACCTGCTCGGCCGAGGCGATGATCTCCTCGCGGGTGTACTCGGAGACCGCGACGACCTCATCGCCCGACAGGAACGTGGTGAACAGCACGGTCGCCGCGCCGAACCGCCCTTCGCGCAGACACGACCGGATCACGTTGGTCACGTCCGACCCGACCGCCTTGGCGATGGTGTGCACGTCCGGCGCGAACCCGGCCGCCCGCGCGGCGGCGACCGCGTCCATCACCACCGTGGTGTGCGGGACGAGGTACATCGACAGGCAGGTCGTGGAGACCGGTTCGGCGAGCAATTCGACCAGGCGGCCGGTGAGGCCGGCCTGGTGGCGGCCGTCCGGCACCCGGTAGTCCCCGACCGGCTCCGGCCGTTCCACGGTGATGCCGGGGCTGTAGGGCAGCAGCCGGTCCAGCGGCTTCAGCGGCAGCCCGGCCGCCTGCAGCGCCGGAATCGGCCAGGTCAGCAGCCGTACGTCGTCGAAGCCGCGGGTCAGCGCCACCTCGGCGAGATTGCGGGCCTCGCCGGAGTGCCCGCAGATGACCGGGTCGGCCCTGACCACGATGACGAGACGGCGACGGGGATGGGTCATCATGCTTCCTCTGGTGTCTCGGGACGATCGGAACAGAACGGCCTGCAGATCGGAACAGAACGGCTGGCAGATCGGGACGGGACGGGCCGGCGGATCGTCAGGGGGGCGGGACCGCGGATCGGGATGGGATGGAACGACGGATCAACTACGGGCAATCGGGCGGATCGGCTGGGAACGAACGGGCGGTGCAGCTGGGGACGGCGGGCGTATCGGCGGGTGACGGCGGGGGATCAGCCGGGCGAGGGCGGCCGATCAGAGCGGGACTCCGGGCGGATCGGACAGCGACGGCGGGCGGATCCTGCGCCCCCACGCCGACGGCTCCGGGCCCAGCCGCAGGTGCAACCGGCCGCCGCGGTGCACGGTGGCGGCGCTCAGGTGCGTCGCGTGCAGCGGTTCGCCGTTGAGGGTGGCCGACTGGACGTACTGCGCCGGCGGCTCACGATCGACGCCGTCGACGCCGATCGGCGTCTCGCGGTGCCCACTGGTCTCGATGACGAACTCCCCGCCGCCGGCGCGGAGAACGGCCCGGGGGAACGCGGGCGCGTTGACCAGGAACAGGTTCTGCCCGGCGATCGGGAACAGCCCGAGCGACGCCCACACGTACCACGAGCTGAGGCCGCCGGAGTCGTCGTTGCCCGGCAGCCCGCCGGGGCCGGTGCCGAACTGCCAGGTCAGCGCCGCGTGCACCACCTCGGAGGTGCGGTCGGGCCGGCCCGCGTAGTGGTAGGCCCACGGGGCCTCCATGTCGGGCTCGTTGTTCAACCCCTCGAACCGGTTCAGGGCGTATCCGGCCGCCATCTCGGCCGCCCGAGGGCGGCGGCCGGGCTGCGTCACCGGGGCGGCGTCGAAGCCGAAGAACCTGTCCAGCTTGCCGGCGAAGGCCGCGTCACCGCCGGCCAGGGCGATGCGCGCGGCCATATCGTGCAGCAGCCGGAAGGAGTAGTTCCACTTGCCGCCCTCGTAGAACTCCGAGTCGCGCAGCAGTCCGGTGCTGGAGTCGAAGGCGTTGGACCACTGGCGGCCGCGGTCCTCCAGGTCCTCGGCCAGATGCCGGTCGTTCAGCGCCCGGGCGACCTGCGCCGTGCAGTGGTGGGCGTAGGCCAGGTCCAGGGTGTGGGTGATCGGGTGCACCACCCCGTGCTCGAAGAAGTCCTCGCCGTACAGGCGGCGCAGGTCGTCGACCATGTGCACCAGCGCCCAGTTCCAGTCCAGGCCCGTGCGGCCCAGAGCGTGGGCGTCCGCCAGCGCGGTGTGCGCGAGCGCGCTGGCCTGGCGGAAGAACCGGTCGGCGCCGCGGGCCATCCGGTACCCGATCGGGAAGTTGCCCTCCTCCTCGCACACCCGGATCAGCGACTCCAGCAGGTCCATGGCCCGGTCCGGCGCGATGACCGCGAGCAGCGGCAGCTGCGTCTTGTAGATGTCCCACATGGTGCACACGTCGAACGCGTACGGCCCAGGAGTCGGCCAGAACGGGCTCTCGTCGTCGGCGAAGCACGGCTTGATCAGCGAATGGTAGAGCGCCGTCGCGAACACGGTGCGGCGCGCCGGCGTGCCCCCCTCGACCTGGACCCGGTCGAGGTGCTCGCCCCAGCGGGCCCGAGTGCGCGAACGCACCTCGTCGAACGCCGGCCGCCCGTGCCCGCACTCGCGCTCCAGGTTCTCCCGCGCCTGGTCGCATCCGCGCAGCGAGAACCCCAGCCGCACCTCGATGGTCTGCCCCGCGGCGGCCGGGCCCATGAAGAGCATGCCGAAGGGCCGCAGCGTGGTGTGCCGGATGCTGTCGAAGTCCAGGCGGGTGCCGCCGTCGATGAGCCGCCGGTCGTACCACAGCATCTGCCGCCAGCCCGGACTGTCCACCTCCAGGTGCACCGACAGCGGGACGCCCTCCATCACGACCGTGCCCTGCGCCCGGCCGTGGCCGATGCTCTCGACCTGCGCCCGCAAGGGCACGGTGCGGCCCAGCTCGATGGCCAGGCCGCCGCAGGACAGGTCGACCACGACGCGGGCGCTGCGGTGCTCGGGGAAGGTGTACCGGTGCACGGCCACTTTGGCCCCCACGGTGAGCTCGCAGCGGACCCCGGTGTCCAGGGTGGCCGCGTAGTACCCGGCCTCCGCCACCTCCTCGTGCAGCCCCCAGGCCTCGCCGAGCGCGTCCAGCGGCTGCACCATCGGCGTGACCCGGACGTAGTTGTAGTACTTGCGGATCGCCCCGGTGCCCGACTGCTGGAAGTGGGTGAACCCGGACGCCTCCAGCCGTTCGAACATCTCCTCGGGCACGCCCTCGGTGTTCTTCGCGTATCGCCCGTACCCGGTCGGATACGCGCCGGAGTAGGCGCAGGCCGACACCATGCCGAGCGGCGAGGTGGCCCCCGGGTGGGTGTTGCCCACCTGCGGTTTCGGCCACCACCAAGTAGCGGCCAGACCGTGCCCTCGAGGCAGGTCGGTCGCCGCGGTGCCGATGAAGGGGTCGATGTCGTCGAGGATGGCCGGACTCTATCCGGCCAGCCCCCACCTGCGGGTTTCGCGGAGATGAACTGCTTGTTCCAGCCGTGTCAACCTGATCGCGGCGGCGCGCTCAGAAGCGGTACGACCCCACGATGGCCGCCTCGGTCCGTGCGAGGGTGCCGGGAACCACGCGCTCGCCGATGCCTCGCTGGAATGCCTTGAACGCGGCGGAGTCCGCCAGCGGCTCGCGGTCGTCCTCACTGACCACGATGTGGACGAAGCTCACCCCGTCGCCGAGCCGGAACGCGGCGTAGCGCAGCCCGCCCGGACCGTCGTGCGCGAGCTCGGACATGACGTCCTCGACCAGCCGCTGGTTCTCGTCAGCGGATTCGGGACGGGTCTCGTACCGTACGATCACTACCTTGCTCATCGTGCCTCCTATTTGCCGGAGATGGATTTTCGCTTCGCTTGGACCTGTCGGCGCCATGACGGCGTCCGCGCCGCCTATCCGGCGGTGTCGAGCCGCGTCGCGCGGCGCACGGTGCGGGCGAGGGCGATCCCGCCGATGACGCCGGCGAGGCTCAGCGCCGCCATCCACTCCGCCGCCGTGGACATCGCGTGCGCCGACACGTGCTCCCGCAACGGCGGAAGCGACGGTAACGGCGTGGCCTGGGAAAGGTAGACGGCGCCGAACACGGCGACCCCGACGACCTGCCCGAGTTGCATCGTGGTGGTGAGCAGGCCGCTCGCGTCCGCCGCCCTGGCGGGCGGCACGTGGACCAGTGCCTGGGAGAGCAGCGGGCTGAGGGTCAGGCCCATCCCGGCCCCGCAGACGACCAGAGCCGTCCACATCAGCGGGCCGCCCTGAGTACCGTCCTGGAATCCGGCGGCGATACCCAGGTAGGCGAGAGCGGAGATCACCATGCCGGCCGGCGGCAGTAGGTGGTGGACGCGTGCGGGCAGCCTCCGCCAGAAGAAGCCGGCCACCCCGAAAACCCCCGCGAGCGGGGCGAAGGTCAGCCCGGCACGCAGCGCGCCGTCGCCCAGCCCCTGCTGCAGGTGCAGCGCGAGGGTGAACATCAGGCCGCCGTAGGCGACCTGCATGCAGATCAGAGTGCCGATCCCCGACGCCGTCCCCGGGGCCCGCAGCACCGCCAGGTCGAGCAACGGGTCGCCCCCGCGGGCCGCGACACCCCGTTCGACCAGGACGAAGACCCCGGCCAGCACGATCCCGGCGGCGACGCACCCGAACGTCCAGGCCGGCCGGCCGGTTTCGTGTCCGAGCACCAGCGGCAGCACGACCAGGACCACCGCCGGCACCGCGACGACCAGGCCGGCGAAGTCGAGCCGCCGGGTACCGCGCGGCTCGTCCGCCGGCACCAGCCGGGGGACCAGCGCCACCAGCAAGATCCCCAGGGGCACGTTGACCAGGAAGACCGGCCGCCACGAGGCGCCCGCCAGGTTCGCCTCGACCAGCACGCCGCCCAGGACCAGCCCCGCCAGCGCCCCCACCGACAGGACGACCCCGTAGGCCGACAGCGCCTTGGCCCGCGCCGCGCCCTGGAACCGCATCTGGATGACGCTCATGATCTGCGGCACCATCACCGCCGCTCCGGCCCCCTGTACGGAACGGGCGATGACCAGCGTCGCGCCGTCCGGCGCGATACCGCAGACCAGCGAGGCCAGGGTGAAGACGACGGCGCCGAGCAGATACATGCGCCGCCGGCCATGGAGATCACCGAGCCGGGCTCCGGTGATCAGCAGCATCGCGTACGCGACCGTGTACCCGCCGGCCACCAGTTGCAGGGACGCTCCGGAGGCGTGCAGGTCCGCCCCGATCGACGGCAGGGCCACGTTGACGATGGTGACGTCGAGCAGGCCCATGAACTGACCGAGCAACAGCACGGCCAGCATCAGCCAGAGCCGCCCTCCCCGCCGGTCCGCCGAGCCTGCCGGCCTGGTCCTGACGTCCGGACTGATCATGTCGGTTCCTTTCGGTACCTTCGCCGCCCGGGAAGGGGAGCGTCGATGCGATAGCGCTGAGCCGTGCCGAGCCGAGGCCGTCCATCACGACGCCTCTCCGGACCACGGCGACATCCCGCCCGCGCGACCTGGGACGATCGTGCGCGGTCACCGGTACAGATCCGGCCGGCCACCGGAACTCATCGGCCGGTCATCCGGATCCTCAGGTACGCGGTGGCGCCGCGGGCCGGTCCCGCCTGGACGCGCCACGCCGGCGACCGATGATTTCCGGCCCCTGCCGGGATCTGTACAGGTGAAGGGTGACGCGGGTGCGACACACTTGTCCGACGACGGTTGGGAGAAGGCGATGGACCGCGAGGAGCCGATGACCTCGGGCGGCGAGGACTTCGCCCGTCTCACCGACCCGTTCCGTCACGAACTGCTGGCCTACTGCTATCGCATGCTCGGTTCGGTGCACGATGCCGAGGACCTCGTGCAGGAGACCCTGCTCCGTGCATGGCGCTCGTACTCCGGCTTCCAGGGCCGGGCGTCGCTGCGTACCTGGCTGTACCGGATCGCGACCAACGTGTGCCTGAGAGCGCTCGAGAACCGCGGCCGGCGTCCACTCCCGTCCGGACTGAACGGCCCGGCCGAAGATCCGGACACGCCTGTGGCCGTCGCGTCGCCCGAAGTGGCGTGGTTGCAGCCGATGCCCGAGGTGCTGTTCGTCAGCGCGGCACCCGACCCCGCCTCGGTCGTCGCCTCCCGCGCGGGGATGCGACTGGCCCTGATCGCCGCCCTGCAGTACCTCCCCGCCAGGCAACGCGCCGTGCTGATCCTGCGCGACGTGCTGGGGTGGCGGGCGTCCGAGGTCGCCGAGCTGTTCGAGGTCTCGATCGCGGCGGTCAACAGCCTGCTGCAACGCGCCCGGGTACGCCTCGAACAGGACACGCCGGGCGAGGACGAGCTCTTCGAGCCGACCGATCCGGGCCGGCGCGCGCTGCTCGACCGGTACGCCACCGCGTTCCAGAACGCCGACATCGCCGAGCTCATG
Source organism: Sphaerisporangium sp. NPDC005288 (assembly GCF_040607475.1). Lineage (NCBI taxonomy): Bacteria > Bacillati > Actinomycetota > Actinomycetes > Streptosporangiales > Streptosporangiaceae > Sphaerisporangium > Sphaerisporangium sp. NPDC005288. Next base: position 163,080 of record NZ_JBEXGT010000008.1, read on the forward strand.
CGCCTCCTCACGGCCGACGCGGTGTTCGAGATGCCCCCGATCCCCACCTGGTTCGCCGGCCGCCGGACGATCGGGCGCTTCCTCGCCACCCGCGTACCCGCGACGCCCGCGGACCTCCGCATGGTCCCGGCCGCCGCCAACGGGCAGCCGGCGCTGGCCACCTACCGGCGCCACGATGACGGCCTGCACCACGCGCACTCGATCCAGGTCTTCACCCTCGCCGCGGAACACATCGCCCGAGTGACCTCTTTTCATGACCTGACCCTGTTCGCGACGTTCGGCCTGCCCGGCGCCTTGCCCGAAGCGGGTCCTGTCGCGCCGACCGGGGCCGGGAACCGGACGAGTAGCCGCCCGGTGCGGCCGTGCGTCATCGCTTCGTCAGAGCGCCGACGCTGAGCAGGAAGTCTCCGCCGTTCCCGTCGGCTCCGGCCATGACCGACGCCTGGCGCCGGCCGTCGCTCGCGATCGCCCAGAAGGTCAGTTGGACGGTTCCCCGCGCGGTCCGGCAGGTCTGGACGGCCGGGTCGAGCTCGGCGGTGTTGCCGCGTGCGGTCAGCGTCCAGTCGCACCCGTCGGCGGTGCGGGCCGTCACGGTGTTCCTTCGGCCGCTTGTGAACGTGACGAGCCCCTGCTGCGGTGTCTGCACGGATCGCACCTGGCCGTCGGGGTCGGTGTAGCGCGTGGTGAGCACGTTCACGCGCGACCGCGGGTCGGACGCGTCGTACTGCCAGGATCCCGGGAAGACCTTCCGCGCCTGCGCCCACGCGTGGCCTGCGACCTTGGTGCGGCTGCCCTGATCGAGGCGGAACTCGTAGTCGCCGGTCGGCTGGTGGCTGACGGCCACGATGCTCTCCCGCTCACGGTCCCCGGAGAGGGAGACCGACCACTTGGTGATGGTGTACGCCGAGCCGATGACATGGTTGAAGCAGTACTGGGACGGGGAGTCGAGCTCCAGCGAGGTGGGGAGCACCGCGAACGTCCACGTGCACCCCTGGTCGGTGTGGCCCGTGATCCTGCCGTCGGCCGCCTTGGAGAACACGATGGTCCCGATCTGCGGGATGTGGATCGGCGGGCCCGGACGGCAGGTCGTGCTCGTGTCCGGGCAGCTGATGACCGCGATGTTCCGCATGCTCTCGCGTACGGGCTGGTCGTAGTTCCACGTTCCCAGGTACTCGCGCCCGCTCCGCGCCTGTGCCTGTGCCGGCCCGGGTGCCGCCACGCCGATCGCGGTCCATGTCGCCAAGCCCAGGGCCATCAGCGGTGCCAGGGCGGTGAAACGCCTGATGAGCATGATTTCCTCCTCTGTGTTCGAGGCTGCTGTGTTCGGGGCTGCCCAGGAACCTACGGTCGGCCGGTGATGTGCTTCGTCGCCCCTGCGTCCCCTTCGGAGCTACTCCCGGCGTCGTAGATCCGCCGATCCTCATCCCCGCGACGTACGCACCCGCCGAGCCTGGCCCGCCGTCACCGGGCGCATCCGCCGATCCTCATCCCCGGGACGTACGCACCTGCCGTCGCCCGGGGCCATCCGCTACTTTGGGAGGCGGACCGATTCGTCGATGGCCCGGGCGTGCCGCTGAAAGCGCCCATCGTCATGTGCCTTCATCTCCTCCGCGCCGGAGCGCCCCGCACCCTGCGGTGAGCGGGCGCGCCGTACGGGTCCGCACCCGTGAAGACCTGCGAACCGAGCGGCGGCGACGCCCGCCGCGCTGCCTGGGACATCTGACCGCCGCGCCCCTCTGGCCGCTGCACGGGGTCAATCTCGGGACCCTGCTCCGCACGTGTGACGCCGTCGGCGCCTGCCTGGCCGTACCGCGTCTGCCATGGGTGCCGGAGGCGCTCCGCCGCGGGAACACGCTGCGCCACCCGGCCTGCGTGCACTGGGTGGGCGACCCGCTGGACTGGCTCGTCCGGCAGCGGTCGGCCGGAACCCGAGTGCTCGGTGTCGAACTGGCCGAAGACGCGATACGGCTGGCGGACCTGCCCATGTCACGTCAGCCGACCATCGCGCTCCTCGGCCACGAGAGCGACGGCATCCCGCCCGAGGCCCTCGACCTCCTCGACCAGGTGGTCGAGATCCCGATGATCGGCACCGGAGCCAGCCTCAACGTCGCGGTCGCCGCCTCCCTCGTCCTGTACAAACTGGCCGGCTTCGCCTGACACGCCCCCGATCGGTCGTCTGATCGTCGGCGCCAGGTCGTCAGCGTCGAATCTCGTGGACCCGTTGAAGGGAGAAGGCACGCTGACCAGGGGTTTTGTCACATATCGCAGGGCTGTCCGGTCTGAGCTGGTGCACGGCCGGAAGGAGCCGGCCACCGTCACGCGAAGGAAGCCTGATGAGCACCGATCACGCCCACGCCCACCACCTCGAGAACCCCGACAAGAGCGGGCCGCCGCCGAAGATCGACGTGGTCGCCACCGTGCCGGGGGCGCCCCCCGCGCCGGAGGGGGCCGAGGCGATGACGATCCTGGTCACGTTGCCGCCGAACAGCCCCGGCGCGCCGCCGCACCGGCACTCCGGGCCCGCCTTCGGATACGTGGTCAAGGGAGCCATCAATTTCGAGCTCGAAGGCGAGCCCGTGCGGGTCGTACCGGCCGGCGAGGCGTTCTGGGAGCCCGGCGGGGACGTGATCCACTACCAGGACGGCAACCACCTGGCCGAAGAGGAGTCGGCGTTCGTGGTGACGATGTTCTGCGCGCCTGGGCAGCCGATGCTGACCGTGGTCGAGCCGGAGGAACTGGAAGCCCGGCGCGACCGCCGCGCGCCGCGGTCATGACGAAGATCTCGCTCAACGCGGTCGTCCGCGACCTGCTCACCCACGCCCGTGCGGCCGGCAGCGGTCGCGACGCCACCACCGTCCACGGCGGGCGCGACCGTTCGCTGCGGCAGACCGTCATCGCACTGCGGCAGGGCGAACACATCCACGAGCACGAGCATCCCGGCGAGGTCACCGTGCACGTGCTGTACGGATGGGCGCGGCTCGTCGCCGGGCCCGACTCGTGGGACGGGCAGCCGGGCGACCTGCTGGTCATGCCCCAACGCCGCCACCGCGTGGAGGCCGTACAGGACTGCGCGCTCCTGTTCACCACCGCACGCTGAACCCGGCGTCAAAGGCGGGAACCGGTCTCGGTTCCCGCCTCGGTGTTCTCGAGCGGTCAGGCCCTCGGCGGCGGCGTGAGGCAGAGGATGGTCAGCGCGCGAGCCACTCCCGGTAGGTGGTCGTGGTGATCACGGCGCCGTCCTTGGCGAGGAGGGCGTCGCCACGCGCGGCGGCGTACATGCCGGCGCTGTCATCGATGACGACGGCGCGGCGGTCGCCGCGGGCGGCGAGGGCGATCCTGCCCAGCTCGTCGAGCGGGAAGACCTCCGGACCGGCGATGTCCCGGGTGCCGCGCAACGGTGCGTTCACGCTGACGTTGGCCACGACCCGGGCGACGTCGTCCGCGGCGATGGGCTGCATGAGCGTGGCGGGCAGGTGGACGGTGTGCTCGTCGGAGGTCCAGGACATCACCGTGTCGATGAACTCGAAGAACTGCGTGGCACGCACGATCGAGTACGGCACGGGGCCGGCCTTGACCATGTCCTCCTCCAGCACCTTCGCCCGGTAGTAGACCAACTCGGGCACCAGGTCGACGCCCACGATCGACAGGATGACCGCGTGCCCGACACCGGCCGCCTCGGCGGCCTTCAGCAGGTTGCCCATGGTCGTCTCGAAGAAGGCGGGGGAGGCGTCGCCGAAGGTCTGCGGCTTGGTCAGGTTGACCACGACGTCAACGCCGCTCAACGCCTCCGGCAGGCCCTGCCCGCTGAGCAGGTCCACCCCGCTGGACCTCGCGTGCGACACCGCCTCGTGCCCGTCCGCGTTCAGCATCTTGACCACCCGGGCCCCGATGAGGCCGGTCCCCCCGATGACAGCGATCTTCATTTCCCCCGGCCTTCCTCTGGCTCTCGAACTTCTCGTACCCAACTGCCCACGCCGGCCCGCGTACGCGCTCGAACCCGGAGTGCTCCTGTTACCCGATGACCGCCGTCGGATCCGCGTCGCGATCGTCCGCGAAGTGCTCCTGGTAGCCGACGACCCCACGTCCGACCCGCGTACGCGCTCGGACGTGCAGGGTCGTCCCGTCCGCAGAACCGGACGTGCAGTGCCGTCTCGCCCGCGGAACCGGACGTGCAGGGCCGTCTCGTCCCCTCAACCGGACGATCACGCGGTCGGTAACGGTTTCGAGCTAGTATCAATCGATACCGTATCGAACGAACAGATACCAGGTAGTGTTCTCCCATGGCCGCCGACAAGCCCCACGGTCCCACCGCCCCGCGTGCCACCGGCCGTCCTGGGGACGCCTCGCCTTTCGCCCTCGGCCTGCTACTGCGCCGTGCGCACTGGCGCGCCGCCGCGGCGGCCACGGAGGCGCTCCGGCCGCTCGGCATCGAGCTGCGGCATTTCGCCGTCCTGCTGGTGCTGGTCGACCACGGGCCCACCCTGCAGAAGGACCTGGTGACGGCGACCGGCTCGGACAAGGCGGGCATCATGCGCGTGGTGGACGACCTTGAGCAAAGGGGGCTGGCCGTACGCAAGACCGTCCCGGGCGACCGGCGGGTACGAGCCGTCGAGATCACCCCCCAGGGCCTCGAACTCTTCGACGCAGCCCACGTGGCGGCGCAGTCCCTGACCGAACGCCTGGTCGCCGAACTGACCCCCGAAGAGGCCGACCAACTCAAGCACCTGCTCACCCGCATCGCCTACCCCACCGACGACCAGACGTAAGCGCGCACATGCTCCACGGCGCCCGCAACCCCGTCGCGTCGGACCTACCTGCGAACCACCTCGACAGGCGCACTCCTCCACTCCGCGCGCCCTCCTGCGTCGGGATTTGCCGCCGCGAACCTTACTCCGGACGGAACCACCCATCCCGCCGACGATCCTCGGCTCTCATGGCGAGGGAGATACTCGGTGGTGGCCGCGCGCTGTTCTGGGGACGCGCCTGCCACAGATCCACTCTCCCGGACGCTTGGCGAGCGGCCTCCGGCCTTGGTCCTTACGAGGGGCGGCGCAAAGTCCCCAACTCGTATCGAACAACACGGTAGTGACGAGGTCCGGGCACCGTTGAGCATGGGAGGCGGCGGTGGCGACCGACAAGCGAGAGACGGCCGGCAGCGCAGAGATGACCGACAGGAGAGATGACCGACCAGTTTGGCCTCGGCGGAGACCTCACGATCGACCGCCTCGGCTTCGGCGTCATGCGCCTCGCCCGGAACTCCGAAGCCGGCCGCGCCGTGCTGCGCCGTCGATCTTGGCGTCAACCACATCGACACCGTCGACTTGCACCGCAGCGAAGACAGGTAGGTGCACGTCAACACCCTAATCCGCGAGGCCCCTGTCCCCGTACTCCGACGACCTTGTCATCGCCACCAGGTCCCGCCTTCGGTCCTGCCGGTCCCCGCCATGGCACGGCCGCCGACATCCGGCTCAAGGTCAAGGCCAACCTGGAAAGCCTGGGCGTGGACCATCTCGACCTGGTCTATCTGCGCATCGGCACGGAAAAACCACGCAGGGCGCCTCGCTCGCCGACCGCTTCGAGGAAACGCGAGTCGGAGTTTCCGCCAGCGCGGACGCGGACGTCTCCCCGCCTGATTATCCCGTCTCTTACTCCATGGCCTTGTGGAGCCAGGTCGCCACGGCAAGGGCGATCCCGATGCCCGCGGCTAGGCCAGCGCTCACCCCCCGGGCCCCACCTATGGAGTAGGCCGTGAGGCTACCAACGGCAAAGCCGACAATGCTGGACAGCCCAAGGATGGTGGCCCAACGGTGCGGTAGACGTGGGGGATCGCTAGGAGGTTGGTTACTACGTCGGTGGGATGATTTCATAATGAGCACGCCTTTATATGGTGGCTGTGGACGGGGATGTGAGAGCGGCTTCCTGCTGGCGCAGAGGCCGATCGCTTTTAGGGGTCAGATGCCAGCCTCACCATGAACATCTTTGACTCCTGTGCCTACCTGCTCGCTGGCGTCTTCGCCGCTGTGGAGCTACTTGCATGCCCGGCGGTACGTTTCAGCCGGGCGATCTTCATCTCCTCATGGACCTGAATTACGGGTTACGAAGCGGGCAACGTCACTCCTATCAACTGGTGGTGTCGGCCGCGCGACGGCCGCTCCGCCTCGCTTGATCCATCAAGCCTCATTCGGCAATGTCCGTGTCCCGCTCAATATCGCTTCTTGACTAAGTGAGCTCGCTTCTAAGATCCTTAAGAGACCGATTGTTGCTTTCCCGGTGCCACGCTGACCAGCCGTCAGTCTCCTGACCGATGAGCTTCTTGCAGGCCGGGGAGGGCTTCGTGAAGATCTCACCCGTGCTGATCTGGATGGAACCGCCCGCAAGCACGGTCGCGTAGTGAGTCTCGCCGATTCGGGGACGGTTCCATACGAGCTTGTCGCCGGCTGTGAGAAGACCCTGGTCGATCAAGCGGCGAAGTACTCCGGGACGATTCTCGCCAAGATCCGCACTGGCTACCTCGGACTCCTTGCCGGGTGTGCCCAGCAGGATGCGCCGGAGAACCTCGTTGGGAGTGGTCTCCACGAAGGGTTCCGCTTCGTCCTGAAGCGCCTTGTAGACCTCGTCGTCAACCTCAATCTTCGGCATGACATCTCCTATCCAACTTTGGCTGCCAGTTGCAAAGTTTGCCAGTTTGGCAGCTTACGGGCAAGGGGGATACGAAATCCGCTGCGGCGGTTTGTCGGTGGGGGGATCTACTGTCCCGGCCATGACCTCAGCGACGCAGGCGTACACCTACGCTGCGCCTTCCTCCCTTGTCGACGGTCGTCTCGGGTTGGCGACCTCCGGTGGGCGCGCCCTGTCCGGCCCGGCCGTGGCGCCTCGGTTCTTCAGTGGCGTGGTGACCCAGGCGGCGCCCGCCGCGGCGGGTCTGCTCGGCGTCGCCGATGTGGCGCTGGCCCGCTACCACCAGCCCCAGGCGCGGCCCGGCTGGGTGCGGGACCCGGTGGTGACGTGCGATGGAGACCGGTTGCGGTTGGAGTCCTTCTCGGCCTGCGGCGGGGTGTACGCCCGGCTCGATCTGCTGAACGGCGCGCTCGACGGCGAGGTGTTCGACCGTGGCACCACCAACGTCGACGTGAACGCGCCGCTCCGCGAGGCGCTGGCGCGCATCGGCGCGCGCGACCCGTTGCACCTGGGGGTGGGCCTCGACGAGCTGGTCGTGACCACGATGGACGGCGCGGTGGTGGAGAAGAAGGTCCCGCTGCCTGAGCGCTGGCTACGCGGGTTCGCCGAGGTGCAGGTCATCGCCTCGGGCATGGACCAGCGCGGTGAGCTGACCGGCATGGCGGCGGTGCGGTTCCTGCGTGGGCTGCCCAAGAAGGGCACGGTGTGGGTGGCGCAGGCGGGGCGTGAGCTGAAGGTGTCCGACCGTCAGGTGCCGGGCTCGGTCCAGCTCGCCGGCCCCAACCGGCTCGGCACCCTCCTGCCGTTGCTCCGCTTCGCGAAGTCCCTGCGGGTGTACGGCCCGGCCGACGCCGCCTCCAGCGCCTGGGAGCTGGAGCTTCCCGGCATGCGCTACACCCTCACCCTCTCGCCCGAGCGCTGGCGCGGCTTCTCCGGCGAGGGCGCGGTGCTCGACGACCTCGCCACCGGCGAGGCCGAGAACGACGCCGACGTGGTCGGCATGCTGCTGAACTTCGAGCCCGAAGTCGAGATCGGCCTGCTGGCCGCCCGGGCGGGCATCCCCGCCGACCGGGTGCGGGCCGCGCTGACGCGGCTCGGCGCCGCAGGCCGGGTCGGCTACGACTTGGCCGAGGCCGCCCACTTCCACCGTGAGCTGCCCTACGACAAGGACAACGTGATCCTGCTCAACCCGCGGCTGGCCAAGGCGCGCAAGCTCGTCGACGCGGGCGCCGTTCGCCTCGAAGGCGAGTCGGCCACCGTCCACACCTCGGGCGGCGCGCGGCGGGTCTCGCTGGCCGACGGCTCCTGCACCTGCGAGTGGTGGTGGGACCATCGCGGCTCCCGCGGGCCGTGCAAACACGTGCTGGCCGCCCGCATCGTCGCCCGCGCCGCCGTGGAGGTCTCCCGATGACCCTCTGGACGGAGATCCGCGAGCTTGTCACGCGCAACCAGGTCACCCGCCTGGCCGACCGTCTGGTCACGCTCAGCGAGGAGGAACGCGCGGAGCTGGGCGGGCGGTTGCCCGGCCTGGTCAAGGAGCTGCGCCGCGCCCGCACCGAGCAGGTGCGCGCCGAGCATCCCGACGACTTCGAGGAGATGGCCTCCTGGGAGGTCGGCGACCTGCTCGACGAACTGGCCGGCGCGCTGCTGCTGACCGGGATCGGCGTCATCGCCGGCCCGGCGGCCGCGGTGACGTGGATGACCAGCCGCGACGTCAACCGCCGCTGGGCCGAGGAGATCGACGTGGCCCAGGTGTGCAGGGTGGCGGCGAGCCGTCCCCTGGAGTGGCGCCGTGACGTCGCAGTGCGGCTGGCCCAGCGGGTGCGTCGTCCCGCCGACCGCATCGCGCCGCCGGCCGTGGCGCTGCTGCGTGCCTCCGGCGCGGTGCCGCCCGACCACGACCCGCTGGTGGCCGCCTGGCTGGCCGCGCCGAGCGTGGCCGGCGACCCGCTGACCCCCGCGCTGCTGCCTCGCGTCTTCGCCGCCGACGGCGCGGGCCGGGCCCTTCGTGACGAGCGGCTGGAGCCCCGGCCGACCCGCTGGCTGGCCGCCGCCGTCCGCGAGCTGCCCAGAGATCAGGCGCTCGACGGCTGCGTGAGCCGTTTCCTGCGCGGCGGCGAGGCGCAGGACCTGCGGTTCTTCGTCCGGCTGCACACGCTCCTCGACCCCACGCCGGCGGAGTCCGCTGCCCGCCTGCGCGACTACCTGCGGCTGTTGCCGTCGGCTCCGGGCACGGTGGCCGAGCTGGCCGCCGGGCAGGTGCGCGGGGCGATGCCGCTCGACCATGCCGACCTGGTCGAGGCGGTCGACGCGCTCACCTTCCGGGAGGAGGCCAAGCTCGCCGCCACGGGCCTGCGCTGGCTCGACCAGGCGATCAAGGCCACGCCCGAGACGGCCGGCGACTTCGTGACCGCGCTGACCACCGCGTACGCGCACAAGTCCTTCGACGTGCGCAACCGCGCGGCCGAGCTGACCCTGAAATACGCCGGCCTGCTCACCGGCCACGCCGAGACCATCCTCGACGGCGCCCGCCACTTGCCCGCCCACCTGGGCGCGAAGCTGGCCGAGCGGTTCGGCGGACAGACCCCGGTCGAGGAAGCGCCGGCACGGAAGGAGTTCCCGCCGCTGCCCGAGCTTCCGGAGATGCGGCGGTTCCCCGAGCCATCGATCAACCCCAACTACCACGAGCGCTGGGTCGGCCAGGAACGCTGGCTGGCGGCCTTCGTCGCCGGCATCGCCGACGACCGGGCGGAGCTGCGGCGCAGGCTCAGGCCCAGCGTCGATCACGACCACGGCCGCTGGCGGTCCAGGCAGGTGCGCGTCAACCCCGCCGACTGGCAGTCGGCGCTGTCCGCCGAGCTCGTCACCCCCGGCAGCGTGCCGGAGCGACCGCCGATCGCGCCGGAGAAGTTCTGGGACGACGCCAACCACTCGGTGCGCGTGCGCGCCCTCACCCGTGGCGAGGAGCCCGGCCCCGAGCCGTCGCCCCAGCGGATCACGATGATCGGCGCCTACCGGCAGGGCCGCTATCTCGACGACGACGCCCCGCTCCGCGCCTTCTTCATCACCTGGACGAGCGACGACGGCCCCGGCGCGGCGGTGGCCCACGAGGGTGACCGGCAGATCCCGTTCACCGGGGGCCGCATTCACCTGAACGGCTCCCTCACCGACGCCGAGCGACCGGGGCATCACGGCGCCGAGGATCGGATGCGCGGACTGCCGGATGGCCCCCATCCGGTGCGGACGAGGCCCGGCGTCCTGTACGACGACTCCGTCGAGGCCATGCCGTCGTTCGTCCTCGACGGCGCCTACGAGCGCATGGCCGAGCTCGGCGTGGACTCCGCGCGGATCGCGGCGATGCGGGCGGGGGAGCAGGTGCCTCCGCCGAAGCCGGACGAGCCGCTCGTGCAGGTGACCGTCGTCTTCGTCCCGCCCCGGCTGCGTTCCTACATGCCCAGGGAACTGCCCGAGCACGACGAGTGGGGGCGGCGCAACCACCTGCCCCATCCCAATCGCGTCTCTCCCCCGCACGAGTTCCTGCTGCACCGCTACGCCGAACTCGCCGAGGCCCTCCGCGACGCCGCCCTCCCGCCGGTGCTGCTGGCCACCCCGACCTGGATGAGCGGCCACCTCGACCCCGACGTGCTGGTCGACCGGCTGGAGACCTGCGCCGCCGCCGGCGTGGAGCCACTCCCGGCCGACCTGGCGCAGGCACTGCTGCGGTTGCCCCGAGGCTCCCACCCGGCCGCGGCCGACCGGGCCGCCAAGGTCGACTCGGACGCGGCGCGCTCGGCCGCCCGCTGGCTCGCCGGCGACGGCATGGCCGATCCCGAGTGCGGCCACGTGTGGCGCCACATGGTCGGCGCGTCCATGGTCGACTTCGGCGACGGCGAACCGGACCACTTCACCGAGGTGAGACTGCAGCCCGTGCTGCGCGGGACGGCCCCGACCGGGCACCGGTTGATCGACGAGGTGCTGCTGCGCCAGCCGTTCGACTGGAGGGTCGACGAGTCCAGCGGCACGCTCGCAGCATGGCCCGCCATGCTGCCCTCGCATCGGGAAGTCGTGGCCGTCAACTTCCTGCCCTTCCTGCTGCGCGACCACTGGGGCATGTGGACGACGCCGGCGGAGCTCAGCGGCCTGGAGATCGCCCAGGGCCCGCTGGGCGAGTCCACGGCGGTGATCCTCGCCTTCCTCCTGGCCGGCGGCGTCCCCGGAATGATCCCGCTCATCCTCAACATGGCCGCAAGAGGCGACCTCCCCGCCGAAGCGATCGGCCGCCAGCTCGCCCTGGTGCTACGCCGCACCTGGCGCGAGACCCGCCCCGCCATCACGGCCCTGACCGAACTGGCCGACGCCGGCGGCCACCACGAGGTCTGGCGCATCCTGCGCGCCATGCTGCCCGAGATGCTACCGGGCAAGGGGCAGCGCATCACCGTCACCCACACCGACCTCGTCGCCTTCGCCACCGACGTGGCCCACTGGACCAACGCCCACGGCGAAATCCCGATAATCGCCGACTTCGCGAAGAGCCGCCGAACAATCCGCTTCATCCACGAATGCAAACGCCTCCACACCCACCTCACCCGCTCCACCCCATGACCCCCGCCGGGACCAGGACGCTCATACTCGCCCACGACACCGAATCGCCGAAGGACCCCGGGTCGTGAGGGCCGGTCACCCGCTGGACGTCCTGGCCCATGGGCGCAGCCGGGGCCACCATCCGGGTACGGCCGCGCGGTACTCCTCGTACTCGGTGCCGAAGCTCCTGCGCAGGGTCGGCTCCTCGTACACCCGCACGAAGCAGAAGACCGCGACGAACGCGATGGCGGCGTACCAGAGCAGCTCGGACCGGGCGAGCAGGAGCCCCTGGCCGACGATGGCCGCGAGCACTCCCACGTACATCGGGTTGCGGACATACCGGTATAGCCCGCCGACCACCAGGTGCTCGGGAGGCGCGACGGGCGCGGGCGTCCCGAACCCCTCGGTCACGAAGCGGACGAAGGCGTCGACCAGCACGGCGCCCCCCGCCAGGACGAGCACCACCCCGACCACCCGGAACGGGACGGCGGCCCACGAGAGTCCGTCGGGCAGATCCGCCATCCGCCAGCGAGTGACCCACCATGGCCCGAACCCAGCCACACCGCCGGGCGCCACGGCAAAGAACACCGCACTCCCGACGGCCGCAGGCGTCCTGCGCATGTCTCACCACGCTCCTTCGCAGATAACTCATCAGATGGTGAAATAATCATCCCGAGCTTAACCCGCAGACGACCGGCGGGCGAGGGGGAGCCCTCTTTTCAAGGGACGGCGATAGCGAGATGGACATCACCGGTCCAGGGCGCCGGCCGGTTCTTCGGGTCGGCTGAGCGCGGCGAGATGACCCCGGGCAGGGTTCCGCCTCCGAAGCGTCCGCGAACGGGGCAGGACGTGCGGGTGACTTTCGCCAGTTGCCGTGCGTCGCCACCAGGCAAACACAGTCTGACGCCTAGGTGGCGTCATCAGGATGACCTTCACTCGCTTGTGATGACGCCATCATGGTGTCATAGTGACGTCATGGACCTTGCGCCGTATGTCGATCACCTTCGCCGGGAGCTCGCGGTCGCCGCGGGTGCGGGCGGGGAGGAAGCGCGCGCGCTGGCGGAGCGGCTCGCCGCGGCGCTGGAGTCGGCCGCCCGGCTCGCGCTGCTCGAAGCCCTGTCGGCCGCCGCCGACGAGATCACCCAGGACCTCGCGCCGGGCTCGGTCGAGGTGCGCCTGCGTGGCCGCGACCCCGCGTTCGTCGTGACGTCACCGCCCACCGCCCCCGCGTACGAGGACGAACGGCCGTCCGCGCCGCCGCCCCCTGACGTCGACGACGGCGGCACGTCCCGCATCTCCCTGCGCGTCCCCGAGCATCTCAAGCCGCGCATCGACGAGGCCGCTGCCCGCGACGGGCTGTCGGTCAACGCCTGGCTGGTGCGGGCCATCTCCACCGCGCTCGACCCCGGCGACGCCCGCCGGAGCGGAGCCCGGCGTCCGCCTCAGCAGTCCGGCAACCGTTACAGCGGATGGGTGCGCTGATGTCCACGCCGACCCACGACCAGGGAAGCGGAATGCCGACCTTCGACACCCCCGAACCGATCTCCGCCATCTTCGAGATGCCGCACGCCACCATCCGGGTCGAGGCGGGCGCCCGAGCCGACACCGTCGTCGAGATCCGCCCGACCGACGAGCACAATGACGCCGACGTGAGGACCGCCGAGCGCACCGAGGTCGAGTTCGCCGACGGCAGGCTCGTGGTGCGCGGCGAGAGCGAGCAGCGCCCCGGCTCGGGGCTCGCGTCCTGGGCGCGTTCGCTGCTGGTGGGCCCTGGCTCGGTGGACGTGACGGTCAGCCTGCCGGCGGGTTCCAGCGTCGACGCCACCGCGGTGGGGAGCCTGCGCTGCCGGGGTCCGCTCGGCGAGGTGGCGTGCACCACCTCCTACGGCGCCATCCGGGTCGAGCAGGCTCGCGCGCTGCGGGTGAAGAGCACCTACGGCGACATCTCGGTCACCGCCGCGTCCGGCCACGCCGAGGTGATCACGACGCATGGCGACATCATCATCGGCCGCATCGACGGCACCGCCGCCGTCAGGACCGCCCACGGCAGCGTCCGCATCCGCGAGGTGACCGGCGAGCTGCGGCTGAACAGCGGGCACGGCGACCTCGCCGTGGACCGCGCCCTGGCCGGCGTCACCGCCAAGACCGCGTACGCCGGCCTGCAGATCGGCGAGGTGACCCGCGGTTCGGTCGTCCTGGAGACCAACGGCGGCGGGCTGGACCTCGGCGTCGCCGAAGGCACCGCCGCCTGGCTGGACGTGAGCTCCAAGTACGGCACCGTGGACGTCTCCCTCGACCCCAGCGATGCCCCCAGTGGAACAGACCGGACCGTCGAGGTGCGGGCCCACACCACCTACGGCGACATTCTCGTCCACCGTTCCTGAGGAGATCTCCGATGACAGACGCGATCGTGGCCGAGGGCCTGGTCAAGAAGTACGGCGCCGTCACCGCCCTCGACGGCATGGAGCTGCGCGTCCCCGAGGGGACGGTGCTGGGGCTGCTCGGCCCGAACGGCGCCGGCAAGACCACCACCGTGCGCATCCTCACCACGCTGCTCGTCCCGGACGCCGGACACGCCAGCGTCGCCGGGTTCGACGTCGTCCGCGACGCCGGCCGGCTGCGCGCCCGCATCGGCGCCTCCGGCCAGTACGCCGCCGTGGACGACCACCTCACCGGTGCCGAGAACCTGGAGATGGTCGGCCGCCTCTACCACCTCGGCGCAAAGCGCAGCCGGGAGCGCGCCCGCGAGCTGCTGGAGCGCTTCGACCTCACCGACGCGGCCGACCGTCCCGTGCAGGGCTACTCGGGCGGCATGCGGCGCCGGCTCGACCTGGCCGGTGCGCTGGTCGCCGACCCGCCCGTACTGTTCCTGGACGAGCCCACCACCGGCCTGGACCCGCGGGCCCGCATCGGCCTGTGGGAGGTCATCGGCGAGCTCGTCGCGGCGGGTACGACCGTGCTACTGACCACCCAGTACCTGGAGGAGGCCGACCGGCTCGCCGACCGCATCGCCGTGGTCGACGGCGGGCGGGTGATCGCGCTCGGCACCGCCGACGAGCTGAAGGGCCAGGTCGGCGGCGACCGCATCGAGCTGTCGGTCGCCACGGCGGCGGGCCTTGCGACCGCCGCGCGGACGCTGGCGCCGCTGGCCGCCGGTGACCTGCGGGTCGACGACGCCGCGCTGCGGGTGACCATCCCGGTGTCCGACGGCCCCGCCACGCTGACCAGCGCCCTCGGCCGGCTGGCCGCCGAGCGGATCACCGTGCGTGACGTCGGCCTGCGCCGGCCGACCCTGGACGACGTGTTCCTCACCCTCACCGGACACCAGGCCGGCCACAAGACCAAGGAGACCAGCCGTTGAACGCCATGCAGCTGGCCGTCGCCGACGGCCTGACGATCGCCAAGCGCAATGCCCTGAAGATCCGCAGGGCGCCCGACCTGCTGGGCGGCGTGGTCATGCTCCCGATCGTGTTCGTGCTGCTGTTCACTATGTCTTCGGCAGCATGATCAGCTTGCCTGGCATGTCGTACGGCGAGTACATGCTGCCGGGCATCTTCGTGCTCACCATCGTCAGCAGCGCGCAGATCACCGGCTACACGCTCACCCAGGACCTGCGGAAGGGCATCTTCGACCGGTTCCGCACGCTGCCGATGTCGCCCGCGGCGGTGCTGACCGGTCAGACCATCAGTGACATCATCATGAACCTGACCAGCATCGTCACCATGTCGCTCGTCGGCCTGCTCGTCGGCTGGCGCATCCGCACCTCGCCGCTGGAGGCGCTGCTCGGGTTCGCGATGCTGCTGCTGTTCGCCTACGCGTTCTCCTGGGTGACGGCGACCGTGGCGCTGGCGCTGCGCACGCCCGAGGTGTTCAACAACATCGTGACCATCGTGTCGTTCCCACTGACCTTCCTGTCCAACGCGTTCGCCGACAGCAGCCGCCTGCCCGGCCCGCTCGGGGCGATCGCCGAATGGAATCCGGTGTCCACGCTGGTCCAGGCCGCGCGCGAGCTGTTCGGCAACACCAGCCCGGCCATGCCCGCGCCGAGCGCCTGGCCGCTGCGGCACGCGGTACCGGTGTCGCTGCTGTGGTCGGTCGTGCTCCTGGTGGTGTTCGTGCCGCTGGCCACCCGGCTGTACAAGAAGGCCGTGAGCCGGTGAACGAGGCCGATCGGGACAGGGCGGTGGAGCTGGTCCAGCAGGCGTACGCGGAGGGCCGGCTCGGCTCGACCGAGCTGGAGTCGCGGCTCGAACGGGCGCTCACCGCCACCTGTGCGGACGAACTGCGGCCGGTCGTCGCCGACCTGCCGGACGAGACGGTCCGGCTGTGGTCCGTCGGCGGGCACCTCACCCGGACGGGTGACTGGCCGGTCCCGCGCCGGCTACGGGTCGACTCCCAGTACGGCAGGGTGCGCCTCGACCTGTCCCGCGCCCACATCCCGCACCGGCGTGTCGACATCGAACTGCGGCTGACCTACGGCCACGCCACGATCATCCTGCCCCCGGGCGCCGGCGCGGACACCAACGGAGTCCACGCCGCCTGGGCCCGCGTGACCTGCAAGACCCCGGCCCGCCCACGCCTGGGCGGCCTCGACGTCCACGTCACCGGCGATCTCCCCTATGGCCGCCTGACCATCCGCGCCTCACGTAAGTGACAGGGCGGATCTCGCTGGGACTGCGAGGTCGCTTAGGGACGCACGTTCGCAGGGCGCCGGCCGAAGAGGCCGTGGTTCACGTGGCGGTGCTGCAGTACGGTCTCGGGTGGAGCGCTGAGCTCGATTCATGCCACCGCAGGCCGCATACTGGCACAAATGAGACGCAACCTAGCCGCGGTCCGGCGAGTCCTGCCTGGAAGTCCCTTCAACGTTCCTGTGCCCCCTACGCCTCCTCTTGAGTGTTTCGTCGTGCAGGACCTCGTGAGCCACGACAGACACGGCCTCGGCCGGGTCGTCGGCGTCGATGACGATGTCGCCGTTATCGTCAACTTCGGGGCGAAGACGTATCGCATCAACGCTCCCTACGCCAAGCTCGTCAAGCTCTGAACCCTTCCATCGGTTCCGCGGGGCTGTGCCGTGTTCCGCTCGGTCACACCACGACAGGGACGCGGTCGTCCCTGAAGGTCTTGACTCGGATATAGGTCTTGACCGAGATGGCCGCCGTGATCGCGCGTCCGGAGACCGCCGGCCATCGCCCCCGCACAGAAGGTCTTCGCCACCGCCTCCCTCTCAGCCGGCTTGGCGCCCGGCCCCATGCGGCCGCCTGGTCGGGGACCTGAGGTCAGGTAGCGGCCGAGGCGTCACAGGACCAGGGGGAGAGGCCGAGGGCGGACAGGGCGGTGGCGCCGCGGGGGGCGCCGGCGAGGAGGAGGGTTCGGGCGGACTGGTAGCGGCAGCCGGCGGTGTCGAAGGCGTCCACGGTGGCGAGCAACCGTCCCTGGTCATGGTCGAGCAGCGCCTGGGCCCGTTCCACCAGGGCTTCGGCGACCAGGTTGCCGGCCACGACGGTCCGGGCCTCGGCTACGCGGTCGCGGGCGTCGGGGCTGCCGGCGAGTACGGCGGCCTCGGTGCGCAGGGCGACGTACCAGTGGTGCCAGATCCAGGTGACCCACTTCCACACCTGCCTGGGCTCGGGGGCCGTCCGTTCCAGCGCCTCCGCCGCCTGCCCGCGGTGCAGCAGGAGTATCGCGTCGAAGACCGCCCCGTATCCGTAGGTGTGCTCGGGCGGGGTGTCGAGTGCGTCCAGGACGTCCAGCCATTCGCGCCGCGCGTCCCCGTCGTCGCGCAGGCCGTGGATCATCGCGACAGCGGCCACCGCCGGACGGAGGAGCGTCCGCGAGGGGCTGCCGGCCCGCCGCCACGCGTCGAGGAACCGGACGCTCCCGGTGAGCACCTCCTCGACGTCGCCCGCGAGCGCGTCCACCATCAGCAGCCGGCACGTGGCGCGGTGACCGACCTCCGCCAGCGACGGATGGTCGGCGAGTTGGCGTGCCCAGCGGCGGGCGGGCGGCACGTTGCCCGCGCCGAGGGCGGCCTCGGTGGCGATCGCAAGCGCGTCGATCAGCTCGTGGGTGCCGGCTGGAGAGATCGGCAGGGATGACAGGAGCGTGATGCGGCGCCGGGCCGTGGCCGCGGTGGCGAAGGTGTCGCCGGCCCAGCTCTGCGCGCCGGTGAGCGCGTCGAGTGCGGCCGACTCGGCGAGCGGGTCGCCGGTCCGGCGGGCGAGCTCGACCGCGTGCTCGGCACGCGCGATCGTCTCCGGTACGGCGTTGCCGGGCGGGCCTTGAGCGGCGCCGAACGCGTCGGTGAGCACCGCGGCCTCGGCCAGCGCCACCGCGGCCCGCGCGGCCGGATCGTCGCCGGCCGACTCCCGCGCCTCGGTGAGCAGCGCGAGCGCCTCCGCGTGCGACGGAAGCCGGACGAACATGGTCGAGAACCGGAACGCGATGGTGGCGGCGCTCGCCAGGTCGGCGGCGGCGCCGGCGGTGTCGCCTGCCGCGCGGGCGGCGTCGGCGGCTGCGCGGCGCAGGCGGTACATGTCATCGCCGATCGTCCGGCAGCCGGCCACCGCCGCAGCCTGCCGGAGCATCGAAGCGCCGGCGGCGGGGTCGGTCGCGAGCGCGGCCGCCTGCTCGTAGCGCCGCTGGGACTCACCGGTCAGGTTACGGGTGAAGGTCAGCTCCGCCAGGTACCGGGCGAGCTCATAGGCGTCCGCGCGCTGCTCCGTCCGGTCGGCCGCCCATGCCAGGGCCGCGCGGAGGTCGTCGGCGACCAGGTCGAACCGGGCCCGCCAGTCCTGCCCGGTCACCGCCAGGGCGGCGGCCCTGGCCAGGCACCAGCGAAGGTGCCGGGACCGGGCGTCGGCCAGTTCGCCGGCCTCGTCGAGCCGCTCGGTGCCGTACTGGCGGATGGTCTCCAGCGCGCGGTACTCCGTCCCGCCCGGAGACGCGGTCACCGCCAGCAGGCTCTGCTCGGCGAGCCGGGCCAGTCCGTCGGCGACGATGCCTTCCTGCCCGTCCGCCACCTCCGCGGCCGCGGCGGCGGTGAACGGCGCCACGAACACCGATACCCGGCGCAGCAGCGCCCGGTCGGCCGGCTCCAGCAGGGCATGGCTCCAGTCCAGCGCCGCTCGTACCGATCGGTGCCGTTCATCGGCGCGGGAGCCCCCGGTGAGCATCCGCAGCGGGTGGGACAGGGCGGCGGTGATGCCGTCCAGTCCGAGGGTGGGACAGCGGGCGGCGGCCAGCTCGATCGCCAGCGCCATCCCGTCCAGCCGCTCGCAGATCGCGGCGATCTGGCCGCGCAGGGAGGGACCCAGCGGGCGGCCGGCCGCCGCCGCCCGCTCCAGGAACAACGCGACCGCGTCCGACTCGCCGTCAGCGGGCAGCGACAGCGGCGGGACGGGATACACCCGTTCGAACGGGACCATCAGCCGGGTCCGGCTGGTCGCCAGCACCGTCACCCGGGGGCACGCCGCCAGCAGCCCCTCGAGGAACAGCGCGACGCCGTCCACGACCTGCTCGCAGTTGTCCAGGACCAGCAGCGCGTGCCGGTCGGCCAGCGCGGCGACCACGGACGCGGTCATGTCGCGGCCGGGCTGCTCGCCGAGGCCGAGCGCTCCGGCGACCGCGGTCGCGATCATGCCCGCGTCGGTGACCGGGACCAGGTCGACGAACCACACCCCGTCGGAGTACGCGCCGGCCGCCTCGGCGGCCACCGCCGACGCGAGCCTTGTCTTGCCCACTCCGCCGGGACCGACGGCGGTCACCTGGCGGCACGCCGTGACCAGCTCGATGAGCTCGGCGCGCTCGCGCACGCGTCCGATGAACGAGGTCAGCGGGGCGGGCAGCACCGGCGCCGGCCGCGACGGTCCGGCGCCTACCGGCCGGCCGCTCATCGGTCCGGCGCCCATCGGTCCGCCGCCTAACGGCTCGACGCCCACCGGCCCGGGTGCGCGCCGGGCGAGCGCCCGCCGATCCGGCGCCTCCAGCTTGCGCAGCAGCGAGGAGACGTGGCTCTCCACGGTACGCACCGAGATGCAGAGCCGGGCCGCGATCTCGGCGTTGGTCAGATGGGCCCCGACGAGCTCCAGCACCTCGGACTCCCGAGGCGAGATCTCCACTTCCGCCACCACTGTCCCAGTCTGCCGCATTCCCTCCGTGTCATATCCGTGGCGTCGATCCGTGGTGCGATTCCGTGGCCACCACGGATGTGAGCCGGCGGGGCCGCGAGAGAGGCTGTGACCACGCGAACAACGCGAACCCACGCGAACAGCGTGATCTACGACGACCTCAGGAGTCGACCATGACCGGATCTTCCACCCCGGCGATCAAGACCGTGCTGCACCCCGTGTCCGACCTGGCCAGGGCCAAGGCGGTGTATGCCGCGCTGCTCGGCATCCCGCCGCAGGCCGACTCGCCCTACTACGTCGGCTTCGAGGCCGGGGGCCAGCACATCGGACTGGTGCCGGGCGGCGGCCCTCAGGGCATGACCTCGCCGGTGGCCTACTGGCACGTACCGGACATCGAAGCGAAGCTGGCCGAGCTGACCGCCGCCGGGGCCACCGTGAAGGAGGCCGCGCACGACGTCGGCGGCGGCCGCCTGGTGGCCACCGTCACCGACCTGGACGGCAACGTCCTCGGCCTGCTGCAGGACCAGTAAGCACGGCCTGCCGCCTTTCCGTGGCTGCCGGCCGCACGAGCGACAGTGTCGCTTCCTGTGGCCGACGGCTGCAGGACCAACTTTCCCGCCTTCCTGTGGCCGCTGGCCGCGGGACCGACCGCCGCGCTTTCTGTGGCCGCCGGCCGCACGATCGATCCATCTCGAGCAAAGGACCTGCCATGACCTCCTTCGAATCCGTCACCCTGGAAGTCTCCGACCCCACGACCGCGGACGCCTTCTACCAGGCCGTTGGCCTGGGCCCCTACGTGGACGTACGCGCTGCCTCCGACGTGACGACGACGGGGTTCCGCGGGTTCGCGCTGTCCCTCGTGACCTCCCAGCCGGGTAACGTCGACGCCCTCATCGCCGCCGCCCTCGACGCCGGCGCCACGACGCTGAAGCCGGCCACGAAGAGCTTCTGGGGCTACGGTGGCGTCGTGCGCGCGCCGGACGGGACGATCTGCAAGATCGCGTCCTCGGCGAAGAAGGACACCGGCCCCGCGACCCGGCACATCGACCAGGTCGCGCTCCTGCTCGGCGTGGCGGACGTCAAGGCGAGCAAGCGGTTCTACGTCGAGCGCGGCCTGGCCGTGGCCAGGAGCTTCGGCGGCAAGTATGTGGAGTTCGACACCCCGACGTCGGCCGTCACGCTGGCGCTCTACCCGCGCCGCGCCCTCGCCAAGGACACCGGCGTCCCCCAGGAGGGCACGGGATCCCACGGCATCGTGCTCGCCGGCGCCGCCGGCCCCTTCACCGACCCCGACGGCTTCACCTGGCACGCACGATCAGGCGACCGGACCCACATCGTTCAGTGACCACCCACTCTTCGCCGGTGTCAGGCGTAGAGGACCCAGCGGTTCCCGCCCAGCCACTCGAGTATTCGTATGTACGGGATAGAAGATCGCGTGTACATGCCTGCCGTGTTCGCACGACGGAGCGCGCCCTCGCCGGGACGATGCGAGCCGCGTGAGTGGCTTCGTCGGTGAGGGCGCGCTGCGGTCGGGTGCTTCTGATATCGCGGAAGAGGAGGTCGGCCGGCTACCAGTTGATGCGCTGGCTCGGCCCTCCGGTGCAGGGGGCCGATATGACGGGTGTTCCGTTGGCGTAGCTGCTCACGTCCACACACGCTCCGCTCGAGCTGACGGTTTCGCTGCTGAAATAGCGAAATGCGGACGCGAAGTTGCATGAGATGAGGAAAAGGTGACCGTCGTCTCCGAGACACTTTCCACTGGCGACATTGCGGATGGCGCCGCCAAGGTCCCACCGGAACCGCTGGCTCGGCTGGCCGGCGCAATCCCACAGGATGACCGGCGTGTAGTCCGCATAGGAGGACACGTCCCAGCACTTGTCTCCGGCGACATGACGGAAGTTCCAACTGAACTGCTGGCTGGGCTGCCCCAGGCAGTCCACGAGAATCAATTGAGTTCCCGCGGCGTAGCTACGCACATCGAGACAGCGGGCACCGGCGGTGCTGCGGAGCACGCCATCCCACCACTCCCAGCGTTGGCTGGCCCGGCCGTGGCAATCCCACAGGACGGCCGGCGTGCCTGCGGCGTAGCTGCTGACGTCGAGGCACCGGTTGCCGGCGATGGACCTGATCGTGCCATCGGTCGCGCGACGGAATTGCTGGCTCTCCCGGCCGTGACAGTCCCACAGGATAACGGGCGTCCCGTTGGCGTAGGAGCTCACATCCAGGCATCGGCCGCCGCTCACGCTGTAGATCGCTTTGGGCGAGATCGTCGCCGCATGAGCAGGAGAGATGGGCCCGGTCACCGTGAGAAGAGCGGCAACAGCCACTACAACTCGCAGAAGACGCCTTTTCCACATCATCCCTTCCCCTTTCGTGGTAGACGCAAGTGTTGTCGGAATGTAGGTGGTAGACGCATCGGGTGCCCCGCGGCCTTCCGAGTGGCACCCGAACGTAAGGGAATTCGGTATGGCGGGAAGCGGGCATAGGAATGGGCATCCCGAAAACCTCTGACGCTACGCCGTTGAAGGTCCTGGAATGCCGAGCCGGCATGGGTCAGGGGCGGCGGAAGACGAGGACGGTGATGTTCTCCTGGCCGCCGTTGTCGTCCCGCTTGGGGTCGTTGACCTGGAATCGGAGGCGACCACTCGACGAGCCCCGGTAGGTGTAGCAAGGGCTGTTGGATCCGACAGGCCGCCACGCGGTCGTGCTGAGCTCCCCGTCGTCGAGCCGGATCGGCCGCTTCGTGACCTGCGAGAACGCCTTCACCATCAGCATGTACGGTGCGAGCGTCGGCGCCGGCCAGCCGGGACCGGCGATATGGCCCTCGTCGCCGTCCGGCTCCTTCGTGGTGCCCCACCAGTTGATGCGCAGGATGGAGAAGTCGTCGGTGCGCGCGGAGAAGACGTCGCCCGGGACGAGCGTGCCGACGCTCACCCCCCGCGCGTCCTCCCCGTCGAGAGTGGCGTGCAGAACGCGGTCGGGGGCGTCCCCGCCGTCGCAGTGGTCGAACGGGGTGCGGACGGTCGCGCTCGCCGGCACCGTGGCGAACCCGGCCGCCAAGGGCAGCGCGAGGGCTGCTGTGGCGGCGAGAAGTCGGAGTGCTTTCATGGTGATCTCCTTGTCTGCCAGAGAGAAGTGGATAAGTGGTACGACCGGGACTCCGGTACGACCGCATGCCGAAACAGGTCCAAGCGAGTCGATCGGCGCATCAGGCCCCAATCGCCGACAGGGCTGAGGACGGCATCGTCGCGCCGGGACGCGCAGCGAACCGAGACGTCGACCGGGTCGGAGGAGTGGACGCCGTCGTCGTAGTGGACGGCCGCGCTGATCAGTCGGAGGCTCCGGTAGACGATCCGGTCGCTCTGCGGCGTCGAGCGCTGGCTGCCGCCTTCCAGCGTGAAGTCGACCCGGTGCCACCGGTGGGCGCGGCTGGCCGCGCAGAGCCGCCGGCGTAGTGAGACCGGCGCCCGCCCCACGTCCACCGAGAGCGTGAACCGGAACGGCACGCCCCGTCCGGTCCTGTCCATCGCGTGGCCATTGACGCAGCGGCCGGCGAAAGAGCTGCGGTCGACGCCGAGCCACAGCCGGCTGATCGAACTCGAGTCCGCCGTCGCCGTCGCCGTCGCCTGCGCCGTCGTCGGCGCCGGTACGGCAGGCAGGAGCACGCTCGCTACGACGGCCGCCACCATCTTCGTCCTTCGTCGTTTTCATGGTCCCCCTTACGGAGCGAGGTGATACGACGATGAGTGAGAGGCGGGCGAAAAACCTTGAGCAATCCTTGAATGGGAGAACGCGTGGAGTTCAGGCTGCTCGGCTGGGTCGGACTGGAGGACGGTGGCCGCGAGATCGACACCGGGCACAGCCGGCAGCGCTGTGTTCTCGCCGCGCTGCTGATCGACGCTCGTGAGCCGGTGATGACCGCCGAACTGGTGTCCCGCGTGTGGGGCGGCGACCCGCCCGACTCGGCGCTCAACGTGCTCTACGGCTACGTCACCCGGTTGCGCAAGGTCCTCGCACCCTCCGGGGTCCGCCTCCTGCGCCGCGGCGGCGGCTACCTCATCGACGTCGACCCCGCCCTCGTCGACGCGCTGCGCTTCAAGCGCTTACAGGCCACGGACCCCGCCGCGGCGCTGGAGGCATGGCGGGGCAAGCCGCTACCCGGCATCGAGAGCGAGTGGGCGGATCAGGTCCGTGCCGATCTGAGCGCGCTCCACCTGTCGGCGCAGGTCCGCCTCGCCGAGGAGGAGACGGCCCGTGGCCGTCACACCGCCGCCGTGGACAGGCTGAACGGCGTGCTCGCCGAGCATCCGCTTGAGGAGCGCGTCGTGGCGGTGCTGATGACCGCGCTGTTCCGCGCCGGGAACACACCGCAGGCCCTGGACTGCTACCTGACCTTCCGCCGGCGTCTGTCCGACGAGCTCGGTATCGAACCAGGACCGCGGTTGCGCCTGCTCCACCAGCGCATACTCGAAGGTGACAGCGACCTGGACCGGCAGGAGGCCGCGCCCGTTCCGGCCGGCCTGCCGTACGACGTGCCGGGATTCGTCGGGCGCGCCACGGAGTTGGCGGCGATGAACCGGGTGCTGGGCAGCCGGACGCCGCTGGTGATCTCCGCGATCGAGGGCATGGCGGGCGTCGGCAAGTCGGCGCTCGCCGTACGCTGGGCGCACCGAGTGCGCGAGCGTTTTCCCGACGGCAGCCTCTACGCCGATCTCGGCGGCCACGCACCGACCGGCCCCGCTGACCCGGCCCGCGTGCTCGGCGACTTCCTCGCCGCACTCGGCACCGCGCCGGCCCGCGTCCCCGGCGGGCTCGAGGCCCGCTCGGCGCTCTTCCGCGCCCTGCTCGACCAGCGCAGGATTCTCGTCATCCTCGACAACGCCCGCTCCGAGCAGCAGGTGAGGCCGCTGCTCCCGACGGCGGACGGCTGCGCCACGGTGATCACCAGCCGCGTGCCGCTCCATGGCCTGGTCGTCCGCGAGCGCGCACAACGCATCGTCATCGGTACGCTCACCCCGGCCGAGGCCGAGTCACTGCTGCGCACCTTCGTCCCGTACGGCGACGCCGCGTCGTTACGAGAGCTGGCGCGGCTGTGCGCTCACCTGCCGGTGGCGCTGTGCGTCGCGGGCGAGAAGGCAGCGCGTGGCGACCGCCCCCTGCCCGAACTGGTGGCCGAGCTCCGAACGGCGAGCAACAGGCTGGACCTGCTCGAGGTGGCGGGCGATCCGCTCAGCAGCGTGCGGGCCGTGTTCTCCTGGTCCTACCGCACGCTGCCAGAGCCGGTGGCCTCGATGTTCCGGCGACTGGGCGCGCACCCGGGTCCCGACATCGAGCCCGGCGCCGCGGCGGTACTGACAGGCTGCTCGACCGGCGAGGCCGCCGAACTGCTCGGAGCGCTCGCCGAGGCGCGGCTGATCGAGCCGTACCGGCCCGGCCGCTGGCGCATGCACGATCTCCTGCGCGCCTACTCCGTCGAGTGCGGCGGCGAACAGGACCAGGCCGTGGCGCGGCTGCTCGACCATTACCTCGACCGCCTGTCCTCCGCCATCGGTCTCGCCCTGCCGGGAGAGGTCGTCATCCGGCCCGACGCCGAACCGTTCCCCGACCAGGCGCAGGCGCAGGCTTGGATGGAGGCCGAGCGCTCCAACCTGGTGGCAGCCGCCGACATGGCGCTCACCCGTTCACCTGCGCTCGGCAGGGACCTCGGCCGGATGCTGGTGCGGCACCTCGACATGGCCGGGCAGCAGGAGGAGGCCCGGCGTCTCTACCGCAGTGCGGCAGATGCCGCGCGCGTCGCGGGGGACCTGATGGGAGAAGCATCCGCGCTCACCGCGCTCAGCGTGGCGCTGATCCGCAACGGAGAACTGGACGAGGCGCACGACGGCTTGCGCCGTGCCGTGGAGCTCTGGGAAACCCTGGATGATCCACGCAGCCAGGGGAGCGCGCTGGGCAACATCGCGTTGGTCCAGGTGCACCGGGGGCAGTACGCAGCCGCGCTGACGGATCTCGAGCGCGCGGCCGCCCTGTTCGAGCGCAGCGGCCACCTGTCCGGCCAGGCCAACGTGCTCAACCACATCGGCGAGATCCACTGGCGCACCGGCGCCTACCGGCTCGCCGTCCCTCTGCACGAGAGGGCGATGGAGATCACCGCCGAGATCGGAGACCGGGCGGGCGTGGCGGTCTCCCGCGGCGACATCGGCAACGCCCTGTTCAGGCTCGGCGAGTACAGCGAAGCCCTGGAACACCTGGAAGCCTCCCGGGAGCTGGCCAGGTCGATCTCCTACGTCTACGCCGAGCTGACCTCCATGGTCAACATCGGCCGGGTGCATGCCGCGACCGGCAACCTCCAGGCGGCCTACGACCTCTACCAGGAGGTGCTCACCGCGCTACGCGAGGCCGAGGACCGTGACATGGAGGCGGAGACATTCGACTGTCTCGGCGAGATCCACCTGGCCTGGGGAGAACACGAGCGCGCACTCGACCACCATCGACGCGCCCTGGAGCTGTTCCGCGCGTCCGGCAGCCACACATTCGAGGCCAGCGCACTCAACGGTCTGGGCGAGGTACAGCGCGCCCTCGGACATCCGAAGGAGGCGGCTGCCCGGCATCAGGAGGCCCTGGAGCTCACGCAGGCCATGGGCGACCGATTCCAACAGGCCCGCGCCTTGGCCGGCCTGGCCCGCCTCCGAGCCGACCAGGGCCTACCGGCGAAGGAGTGGGGAGAGGCTCTGCGGCTCATGGACGACATGGAGCTCCCCGAAGCGGCCCAGCTACGAGAGGAGCTGAAGATGAGGGAAGGGCAGCAGCCCATGTGAGGCGATGGACCAAAACGTCGAAGAGCTTCACCGCGCAACCGCCGTGCCCAGGTGCGGCGCAGGTACGGTGCCGTCGACATCATCGCCCAGCACACCGTCGCAGCCCGGCCCCGGCCCCCCACCTGCCAGCAGGCAACGAGGCTCCGACCACCGGATTAGAAGTCGACCGCCACCCAGGAGGCCCATCACCCCTCCGACCTGCGCCGACACCGTCCGGCAGCCGGCCGGTCACCACCGTCATCCCACGCATATCCCGTATGATGCCGAGCCGTGTCACTCGTTGGGCTGGGGCTGAGGAACGAAGTCCCAGACCTCCGATCGCCCCCAACCCGTGTGGTGCTCAACCATCGCAAGGCGATCGTCAGGGCGGTACTGGCCTTGGTCGGGATCACCAGCTTGGAAGGTGCGATGGGGATATAGCCCTGCGGCAAGTCGCAGGCGCTCCGTGTTCAAAGTTTTCGGGCACGCACCAGGCACGTGACTTACCCACTGATCACTGTGGCAGTGGATCACCGTAATCTGCCGCCTGGTAGTTCAAGGTGAGTTGCATGCGGCGGGCAAACTCGTCCGTCAGAGCTCGTGCACTACGCCAAGCCCAATCTGCGCAACCTGCGCCCAATGCGCGATCCGGGAACCATGGGTTGCCGCTTCCCTTCATCAGCTCATTCTCTGCGAAGCGGTTGCTAGCCTCAAGCGACTTCCCCAACCGGTGAGTCAGGTCATTGCCTACGAACTCTGGCCTGTAATGGACTAGGTAATTCCGAAGCTGTACCAGAAGCCGTGCATTTGTAAGGATCTTCGTGCCGGGGTCGAAGGACTCGTGCCCGGCCAAGCGGAGCGCGAGATCGTATTTCTTCAGGACCTCAAGATAGCCGTTGTTCGTCGCATCCCACACTGCGGCCATAGCCGATAGGAGGGACCCATCAAGACCGCCAATGTACGAATGATGTTCATCCTTGGCGTCTTGGAAGATCTCGTTGATCGCCGCTTCGAGGAAGAAGGCGGACTCGCAGATCGCGCTGATGACGAGCGTCCGGTGACGAAGGTCGAACACCGATTGGCCTGCAAGTGAAGTCTCAAGCGACTGTGCGCTCTCCGCCGCGTAGCGAGCAGCATACAAGTGGTGGGTGGAGAAGTAGCTGCGCATGAGCACGGTAATGCTGTCAGTGGCCCTTGCGCAGTCGGTCATGTCCCTCTCTGTCATGATGCGAGAGTAGTCCCGACCTCACCGACATCGCCTACCTTCTGACCGTTGCCGTCGCTCCTTTCGGGGGGAGGGGGCCGGGGCGCGGATCAAGTGGAGCGTCGCGTCCGATGTACGACCAACCGGTGGCCCTGGTGTGCTCGACTTGTGCTACGGCAATGCGACGCGCAACCCACCCGTCAGCAGCAACTTGGTCGTCGGACAGTTTCCTATAGGAGGGCCGAGGTCAGGAACACCGCCCCCGGCCCCCGGAAAGGGTTAGTCCACGACTGCGTGAACTACGGCCATCGTTGCGGCTCCTGCAGCAAGCCCTGCAGCGACATTGCCGGCGGCAATGCCGATCCCGATTGAGACGGCAATGATGAGGAGCCATCGTTGCTGCAGCTGCGGCGGCTCAGTACTAACCGCCTGGGGGTGAGGGTATGGGCACCCTTGAGGTTGAGGTGTGGAGAGTCCCTGGGGGTGAGGGTATGGGCACCCTTGAGGTTGAGGTGTGGAGAGTCCCTGGGGCTGAAGGTTGTAGACCCCTCGAGGTTGGGGGTCATACCCATGGCATGACATGATGCTGGTACCTCTATCTACGTAGGCGTAGTGCAGAGGACATGAGAGCGGCTCCTCTGTTCCCGCAGAGGGGCCGTTCGCATACGCGATCCCGAATAAGCCGCTTCAAGTCCGAGTCTCATCCTGCCATGCCGATCGATGGGTATAACGCAGGAGGCGCTACGTAGAGCTATCACCGCGTTACGCACGATCACTAACAGCGAATTCCGCGTGAGTTATCTATCTGGATAGCTAGCACGATCCTGCGACCTGCATGAATACTCAGCGTGAGCATATATTCGATCATGAAACTGAAGTATGTGATTTACCTCACACTGTCGTTACGGGTCGCAGAGACACGCGGATCAGAGCCGTTCAATGAGGGAACGTGCAGCCGCCCCTCACGACCACATCCAACGCCCCATGCCCCCGCGGCGACGATGTCCATGACGGTTCGAATCCGTAGCCCGCGGTGGAACTGCATGTCTGGACGTGAAGGGGCTAGTGCGAATCGGCGGCGGCGCGCTCCTGGCTGGCGGGCGAGGCATGGTGCGGCGGGCGCTTCGTACGGCGGGCGGCCCTGAGTCCCGCCGCCGTTCGGGACCGGCGCCCACGCCGCATGCCCGGACGGCGGGCGGGCGGCGGGCCGTGCGGCGGCGCGAAGCGCCGTCGCCTTGATAACCCACAAGCACAACTCGGCAACGTACACCCGCAACACCGGTAACACCCGCATTAGGAGAGCGCGCGCTTCTGTGGCTCCTAAACCAGGCTGAGCTGGGCGAACGTCCTACGGGCGGCCCGTGTCGAGGAGAATCATCCCTTGTGTATCCCCAGCCCGAGGGAGAGGACACCAGGTATCCGGTGGCAAGACACCCGAGCCGGTTAGGCGTGCAAGGGGGTTGAGGGGAAGGCCTTGGTCTCGTCGTAGTGCTGGCGGGTGGTCAGGCAGTGGAACAGGCAACTGAGGTAGCGGTTGAAGAGGTTGCGCAGGGCGGAGGCGTGGCGGTCGCCGGTGGCGCGCCGCTTGTCGTAGAGGCTCGGCCGGCCGGCGACTTGGTCAGGGCGGCGAATCTCCAGACGTATCCGGCCGCGGCAAGGCGTTGGTTCTTCACCTTGCGGTGTATGACCAGCAGGCTCTTGCCGGAGGCTCTGGTAATGGGGCTGATCCTGCGTAGGAGCGCAGGGCGCGGGCGTCGGCGAAGCGGGTGCGGTCGTCACCGATCTCGGCCAGGACACGGGCGCCTGTGGTGACGCCGAGTCCGGGGAAGCTGGTCAGGATCTGCGCGTCGGGGTGCTGCAGGAAGGCTTGCTCGGTGGCCTGGGCGAGGTGGTCGGCGGCAGCGCAAACCCCGTCCAGCTGCAGCAGCAGGGCGCGGGCCTGGTCCCCGAAGGCCGCTTCGACGATGGCTGGGTGGTGTAGCTGCTCGGCCTGGAAGATCTGGTGGAGGCGCTGTGCCCAGCGGGTGATGTTGCGCTGGCGCCCGGCCCTGCGCAGCAACTGCTCCAGCTCCTGAACGGTGAGTTCGGCGGCCTTGGTGGGGGTGGGTGCCGCCGCCAGGATGGTGCGTGCTTCGATGCAGCTCAGCCCGATGTGCTTGGCGTGGAAGGCGGTCGACGCCCCGGGGAAGTACTCGCGCAGCAGTGACCGCAGCTGGTTGGCCACCTGCTGGCGGTTCCAAACGGTGTCCTGGCTAGCCCTGGCCAGGACGCTGATGGCCTGGACGAGTTCGGAGTCAGCCGGAAGGGCCCGGTGGGCGTGCCGGTCGGTGCGTAGGATATTCGCCAGCACCAGAGCGTCGGCGTGGTCGGACTTGGCCCGGGTAACGGTGTGCCGTTCCCGGTAGCGGGCGACCGCCATCGGGTTGATCGCGTACACCTGCCTGCCGGTGGCACGCAGACAGGCCACGATCAGACCTCGGCTGGTCTCGATCGCGATCGGCGCCGGCTGCTCGGCGGCCCGTTCGTGCTCGGCCAGCAGCTCCAGCAGGCTCTGGTAGCCGGCTGCATCGTCGCTGATCCGCCGCTTGGCCACCAGTACCCCGGTCTCGTCGACCAGTGCCACGTCATGGTGGTTCTCCGCCCAGTCGATCCCGCAGAAGACCTGCATCCCCTTCGACCTCGCATCCTTTGCCTGGATGATCTGGTCCCAGCCGTACGGGAGCACGCGCCGCACTAATGGAAGGACTCACCGGTCCGACACCCCAGCAGCTGTTCGTGATCCCAGCGGACCGCAGGCGGTCGATGGTTGCCACAGAACTGCGCGTTCTTCCAACCCTGCAGAGATGTCCTGACGGCCGGCTCGAACCACGACCATCCTCGCCGTGACCAACACCGTCCGAGCGAGGATCGGCAACACCGCTCTTGCCATAGGGCTCGATGGCCCCGCGGACATATCCGAAGGTCTCCACCGATCCCCGCTACGCGGCCATTAGCGGACCCGTACCACAGGGCCGCCAGGCCCGAGGAACGGAAGCCCCGCGGCAGCCAGATCTTCATTCTCAGCGGTGGACCAAACCGGGCGGAGCAACGTACACAAGGCTGGCGGACTGCGGAGAACTGGACTGTGAGGTTGAAAGTTTGACAAGTATGGTACAGCTTTGGCGGATCCCACTAGGCTCCGACACGTGCTCGTCGGGACGGCGAGCCGAGCATACTGAACAAGCCGAGTATGGAAACGGACAGCGATCGAGTGGGGTCGAGTGCGATCGGTGTTGGAGAACAGGAGCTTCCGGTGCCGCTGACGCTAGGAGAGTTGGAGTCGTATCTGGCGAGGGCGGCTGATCTGCTGCGGGGCAGCATCGACCAAGCGGACTTCAAGGCGTATATCTTTCCGTTGATGTTCTTCAAGCGGATCAGCGATGTGTACGACGAGGAGTACGCCTGCGCGCTGGACGAATCCGGTGGAGACCACATGTTTGCGGCGTTCGAGGAGAACCACCGGTTCATCATCCCTGAAGGATGCCACTGGGAAGACGTGCGCGAGCGCACCGAGAACGTCGGTGCGGCGCTCAAGACCGCGTTCCGCGGAATCGAACAGGCCAACCAGGGCACGCTGTACGGCATCTTTGGCGGCGCAAGCTGGACCAACAAGAACAAGCTCCCGGACAGCAAGCTGATTGACCTGATCGAGCACTTCTCGACCAAGACCCTTTCGATCTCCCAGGCCGCACCCGATGTGCTGGGGCAGGCATACGAGTACCTGATCAAGCGGTTCGCCGACCAGTCCAACAAGAAGGCAGGCGAGTACTACACTCCGCGCGAGGTGGTCGCGCTGCTGGTCAACATCCTCGACCCCCAGGAGGGCGAGACGGTGTACGACCCGGCCTGTGGCACCGGTGGAATGCTGATCGAAGTCATCCAGCACATCAAGGCCCGCGGCGGTGACCCGAAGACCGTGCTCGGGAAGTTGTACGGCCAGGAGAAGGTGCTGACCACTTCCGCGATCGCGCGCATGAACCTGCTGCTGCACGGCGTGGAGGACTTCCACATCGAGCGCGGTGACACGCTGCGCGATCCGGCCTACTTTGACCACGGTCGGCTGGCCAGGTTCGACTGCGTGATCGCCAATCCCCCGTTCTCGTTGAAGAACTGGGGCCACGAGCAGTGGGCGTCCGATCCGTGGGGTCGCAATGAGTTGGGCGCGGTGCCGCCGAAGGGGTACGCCGACTGGGCTTGGGTCCAGCACATGCTCACCTCCGCTGCACCCACCGGAGGAAGGGTCGCGGTCCTCCTCCCT
This sequence comes from Sphaerisporangium sp. NPDC005288, assembly GCF_040607475.1. Taxonomy (NCBI): domain Bacteria; kingdom Bacillati; phylum Actinomycetota; class Actinomycetes; order Streptosporangiales; family Streptosporangiaceae; genus Sphaerisporangium; species Sphaerisporangium sp. NPDC005288. Next base: position 194,760 of record NZ_JBEXGT010000008.1, read on the forward strand.
CAGGGCGCCCTGTTCCGTCAGGGCGCCGAGGGCCGCGTCCGCGAGCACGTCCTCAAGGCCAGCTTCGTGGAGGCCGTCATCGGCCTGGCGCCCAACCTGTTCTACGGCGCTGGCCTGGCCGCCTGCGTGCTGATCCTGCGCCGTCAGCGCCCTGCCGAGCAGCAGGACAAGGTGCTTTTCGTCAACGGAGAGTTGCTCTTCAAGCGCGGCCGCAACCAGAACACCCTCGAACCGGACCATGCCGAGACCCTCCTGAAGGCGTATCAGGAGTACGCCGACCAGCCCGGCCTGGCCGCGGTCGCGACCCTGGACGACATCAAGGCCAACGGCTGGAACCTGAACATCCCGCTGTACGTCGAGCCGGCCGAGGTTGGCGAGCAGATCCCCCTGGAGCAGGCCTTGGCCGACCTGGAGACCGCGCACGCGAAGGCCCGCGAGACTCGCGCAGCGCTGGAGGCCGAACTGGCGAAGTGGGGGCTGGGCGTATGAGCACGATGAGCCCGAAGCGGATCACTCAGCGGGAACTGGAGTCCTACCTGTGGGGTGCCGCAGTGCTGCTGAGGGGGCTGATCGACGCTGGCGACTACAAGCAGTACATATTCCCGCTGGTCTTCCTCAAGCGCCTCTCCGATGTCTACGACGAGGAACACGCCGCCGCCTTGGAGGTGTACGGCGACGAGGAGTTGGCCGACCTCCCGGAGAACCACCGTTTCGCCATCCCGGACGGCACCCACTGGGCCGACCTGCGCAAGGTCACCAGCAACGTCGGCACCGCACTCAAGGCCGCGATGCGGGCCATCGAGTCCGCTAACCCCGACACCCTCACCGGCGTCTTCGGCGACGGCGAGTGGACAAACAAGGACCTGCTCCCCGACTCGACCCTCTCGGACTTGGTCGAGCACTTCTCGACCAAGACGCTGTCGGTGGCGAACCTGCCCGAGGATGAACTCGGGCAGGGCTATGAGTACCTGATTAAGAAGTTCGCCGACGACTCCGGGCACACCGCCCAGGAGTTTTATACCAACCGCACTCTGGTGCACCTGATGACGATGATGCTCCAGCCGGAGCCGGGGGAGTCGGTCTACGATCCCACCTGCGGCACTGGCGGCATGCTCATCTCGACCGTCGCCGAGCTAAAGCGCCAGGTTAAGGAGTGGCGCAACCTGCGTCTGTACGGTCAGGAGCTCAACTACGGCACCTCGGCGATCGCGAAGATGAACCTTTTCCTCCACGGCATCGCCGACGGCCACATCACTCACGGTGACACTCTCGCCAAGCCGGCTTTCCTCGACGCCCACGGTCGGCTGCGGACCTTCGACGTCGTTCTGGCCAACCCGCCCTACTCCATCAAGACCTGGAACCGGACCGCCTTCACCAAGGACCCCTACGGCCGCAACATGTGGGGCGTGCCGCCCCAAAACGCTGCGGACTACGCCTTCATCCAGCACATCGAGGCGAGTCTGGATCCCAAGACCGGTCGTGCCGCAATCCTGCTGCCTCACGGGGTCCTGAACCGGATCGGAGAGGCGACAGTCCGCAAGGCCATGATCGACTCCGACGCCGTCGAGGCGGTGATCGGCTTGGCCCACGGGCTCTTCTACAACTCGGGCATGGAAGCGATCGTCTTGGTGCTCCGGAAGCAAAAGTTGGCTGACCGCAAACACAAGGTGCTCTTCATCGACGCGAAGAAGGAGTTCTACCGAGCAGGCGTCCAGTCCTTCCTCTCCGAAACGCATCAACAGAGGATTCTGCACGCGTACCAAAACTTCGCCGAGGTGCCGGGCTTCGCCCGAGTCGCCACCCTCGACGAGATTCGCGCCAACAATGGCAACATGGCCATCCCGCAGTACGTCACACCTGCCACGGCAGGTCGCGCCTCGACACCTACTGACTCGGTCGCAGCGGCGCTCGTAGGTTGGCGCGAGGCTGCGGCAAGGGCGGACGGCGCGATCGAGGACGTTCTAGGTCTGCTGCGCGCGGAGGTTGCCCGATGAGCCTCAACCTAGACAAGACCACCTGGAAGCGAGTGCGACTCGGCGACGTCATCCGCCGCTCCCGTACCCAGGCCGACCCGGCGAACGGCGATGTCGACCGTTACGTCGGTGGTGGGCACATCGATAGCGACAGTCTCAACATCGAGCGCTTCGGCGCCGTCGACGACGGTCAGATGGGCTCGACCTTCACCTACCTCTTCAAGCCCGGCCAGGTCCTCTTCGTCTCGGCACGCCCCTATCTTCGCAAGTCTGGCGTCGTGAACTTCTCCGGCGTCGTCGCCGACAAGACCTACGTCCTCGACGCCATTCCCGAGAACGGGCTCCTGCAGGAGTTCCTGCCCTTCGTCCTCGCCTCCGACCACTTCATCGCCTACGCGACCGCCGAGGCCACCGGTTCGATGAACCCTCGCCTGCTCTGGGGGCAGATGCAGCGCTACGAGTTCGACCTCCCACCCCTCGACGAGCAGCAGCGCCTCGCCGACCTTCTCTGGGCCATCGAGCGCCACCGGTTGGCGGCTGTCAAGTCGGCCTCCGCGGAAGCGGCGGCCGAAGCAATCTGGATGCATGAAGTTCTTGCGAAGTATGACTGGGACCTCCGCTTGCAGGATGTGGTACGAGCCGACAGGCCGCTCTGCTATGGCGTCGTCCAGCCAGGAGTCAACATCGAGGATGGCGTTGGACTGGTACGTGTCATGGACTTAGAGTCTGGATCACCGACGCTCAGTCAACTCAAGCGCATTACTTGTGAGATCGATCAGCAGTACCGGCGTTCTAGGATCGCAGCTGGTGACGTCCTGGTTTCCATCGTGGGGACGATCGGACGGACGTGGCTTGTGACCGCTGCCTTCGAGGGATGCAACATCGCGCGCGCCCTTGCACGCATCAGTCCCGACCCGGAACTGATGAGCGCGGAGTTCCTTTCTTGGGTACTTGCTTCCAAACGAGTAGCGGCAGCGTTGGAGACTGCAGCCTTCGAAAGTGCCCGCAAGACGCTCAATCTCTCGGTGCTTGCTGAAACCCCTCTACCAAGAGTACCCGTCGATCTTCAGGCGTCGATGCTTGAGCATCGAGCGACCTTCGCTGCAGCCCGCGAGCACGTTCGCAATGAGATCGAGACGCTACTCAGTCTACGGGCGAGTTTGCTTGCTGAGCTGTCGGGAGGTACCGAATGACCTTTAATGAAGCGAACACGGTACGCGACTACGTGCGGGACCTGGTGCAGAGCGACGACGTGCGGTTCGTGCCAGGAAGTCATCTGCCGCGGCGGACAGATGAGATCCTGCTGGAGCAGCAGGTGCGGGAGGCGTTAATTCGCCTCAACCCGACCATCGATGCGGACCCGCGTCTGGCCGATGAGGTGATCTACCAGCTGCGCGCGATCCTGATTTCCGCGCGCAACACGCCGAATCCGGTCGTGGCGAACGAGGAGTTCGCGGCATGGCTCACAGGGCAGAAATCGATGCCGTTCGGGCCCGACGGCGAGCATGTGACCGTCAAACTGATCGATTTCGATCACCCCGGCGAGCACAGTGCGAACCACTGGATCGTCTCCACTGAGGTGACCTACGGGTTCGGACGGTTGGAGCGGCGCTTCGACCTGGTGATCTGGTGCAACGGCTTCCCGTTGGTCGTAGGGGAGGCGAAGTCGCCGGTGCGGCCAGCGTACTCCTGGATCGACGCGGCCGCGCAGGTCAAGGAGGACTATGAAGTCAACGTGCCGGCGTTCTTCGTGCCGAACGTGCTCAACTTTGCCACCGACGGCAAGGACTTCCGCTACGGGTCGGTCGGGATGCCGGTGGAGCTGTGGGGGCCGTGGCGGGCGAACGAGTCCGGTGACGACCACACGCCGGTAAAGGTAGGCCTCGCGGCGGTCAAGGAGGCGGTCGCGTGCGCTCTGGATCCAGATACGATCTTGGACTTCCTGCGGTTCTTCACGCTGTTTGCGACCGACAAGAAGCACCGCAAGATCAAGGTGATCGCGCGATTCCAGCAGGTGCAGGCAACCAATCTGATCGTGGAGCGAGTGCTGCACGGGCGGATCAAGCAGGGCCTGATCTGGCACTTTCAGGGCTCGGGGAAGTCACTGCTGATGGTGTTCACGGCGCAGAAGCTGCGCGCGATGGCGGGGCTAACCTCGCCCACGGTGATCATCGTGGTCGACCGGATCGATCTGGACACCCAGATTACCGCGACGTTCAACGCCTCCGACGTACCGAATCTGGTCTCTACCGAGTCCCGCAGGGAGTTACAGCAGCTCCTAGTTGCGGGGGCGCGAAAGATCATCATCACCACGATCCACAAGTTCGGCGAAGCACCTGGTGCGCTGGACGCGCGCGACAACATCATCGTGCTGGTCGACGAGGCTCACCGCTCCCAGGAGGGGGACTACGGCCGCAAGATGCGAGAAGCGCTGCCTAACGCGTTCCTGTTCGGGCTAACTGGGACGCCGATCAACAAGCGTGACCGCAACACATTCATGTGGTTTGGCTCCGAGGCCGACGAGCAGGGGTATCTCTCGCGCTACTCCTTCTCCGATTCCATCCGCGACGGCGCCACCCTGCCGCTGCACTTCGAGCCGCGCCTGTCGGAGATCCACCTGGACGAGGAGTCGATCGACGCGGCCTTCGACGAGCTCGCCGCCCGTCACGGGCTAACCGAGGAGGACCGCACCACCCTGTCGAAGAAGGCCGCGTCCCTGGAGGCGCTGATCAAGGCCCCCCACCGGGTCCGCAAGATTGCCGTCGACATCACCGAGCACTTCACAACGAAGGTCGAGCCACAAGGCCTTAAGGCGCAGGTCGTGGTCTACGACAAGGCCACCTGCGTGGCGTACAAGGAAGAACTCGACCGCCTCCTCGGCTCAGACGTGTCCACAATCGTGATGTCCACCAGCCGCGGCGACAAGCCAGCATGGAAGAAGTGGACGCCCGGTCGGGATGAGCTGGAGCGGATCACCGCCCGTTTTAACGACCCGGCCGACCCGTTGAAGATCATCATCGTGACCGCGAAGCTCCTCACCGGCTTCGACGCTCCGATCCTGTACGCCCAGTACATCGACAAGCCGCTGCGCGAGCACACCCTGCTCCAGGCGATTTGCCGCACGAATCGGGTCTACCCGCCCGCGAAGACCCACGGCCTGATAGTGGACTACCTCGGCATCTTCGACGACGTCGCCAAAGCTTTCGAGTTCGACGACAAGTCCGTCCAGCAGGTCATCTCCAACATCGCTGTACTCCGCGAGCAGCTCGGCCCAGCGATCGAGGCTGCTCTGGCGTTCTTACCGGGCGTCGACCGCACGGTCGGTGGCTATGAGGGCCTGATTCAGGCACAAACCGCGATCGGCTCCGATGAGTCTCGCGATGCCTTCGGAGCTGCGTACAGCATCGTCGCCCAGCTGTGGGAGACCCTCTCTCCGGACCCGATCCTGTCCGAGTACGAGTCGGATTACCGTTGGCTGACCGACGTCTATCAGTCTGTTCAGCCCACCGACGTCACTGGCCGGCTGGTCTGGCACACGCTAGGCGCTAAGACCCTTGAGCTCATAAACGAGCACGTCACCGTCGAAGTACCCCGCACCGACCTGGAAACCATCATCCTCGATGCGCAGATCATCGAGGATCTGATGACCGGCAAGCGCAAGGACATCGACCCCATCGAGGTCGAGAAGTGGATCACCGCCCGTATCTCCAAGCACGTCGGCAACCCCGCTTTCATCGAGCTTGGTCAGCGATTAAACGCTCTGCGGGAGAAGTACGCCTGCTCTCAGCAGGCATCGCTGGAGTTCCTCAAGGAGCTCTTCGCGCTAGCGCGTGACACGGTCGCAGCGGAGAAGGCCGCCGCTGAGGTACCCCGCGAGGAACGTGGCAAGGCCGCCTTGACTGACCTCTTCGAGTCAGTCAAGGGAGAGGAAACTCCGATCATCGTCGAGAAGGTCGTCGACGAGGTCGACTCCGTCGTCCGTACCGTCCGTTTTGATGGCTGGCAGGGCACCAACGAAGGCGATCGCCTCGTGCAACAGGCGCTCCGCAAGGCGCTCTACATCAAGTTCAAGATCCGCGACCAGGATGTCTTCGGGAAGGCACTGGGATACATCCGGGAGTACTACTAGCTGCTCCTTGTCCTGCTTGGGAGGGAAGGCCTCTCTGAGGCTTCGTGTGAGGACACCTAGATCTGACGCTGCTGCCGAACACAGACGGGGCTCCGGCGTTGTCCGGGCCGATCCTTGATGCCACATAGGCAGAAGCAAGATCCACGTTGCGGCTGGATTGTCTCCACGGACACGGGTGTGGAGGATCGTGGTCGAGGAGGGCCAATGCTGCTGCGCTGTCGTGCGACGCCGTACAGGACGATCAGGCTGCGTGAGACGGCGTTGCTGTACAGCGGACCACAGCAACCCGTGTATCCCGGTGGCAATCCCCGCTACACGGCCATTATCTGACCTGGAGCGTAGGGCCGCCATCCCCGAGCACCGGAAGCGGCGCGGCAGCATTCAAGCGAATGGGTCAATCCCAGTAGACCGGACTGCAGTCGTGAATCGAGTTAGATGCAGCTTACACAGGTCGACCAAGACAATGGACAGTACTTCCAAGTACTCCGTGATCCATATAACCTGATCCGGGTCAGGAAAGGTTGTCCCAGCAGTCGGATGTGCAATCTGATTACGCAAGTCCATTAGGCGATCCAGTCTCTTGGCGGCAGCAGAAGAACACTCCTTGTCTTCCGACTCCTGCAAGAACTCCTTCAGCTTTGCCTGCTTGCCAAGTTCGCGCCAGACGTCTGAAAAGTCGACTCTCTTCATAACGTCTTGAAGCACACTGGGACGCATATTCGACTCTGTTACGCTTAGGATCTTGGACGCGATTGAAATCGAACCGGAACCACTCGCAACTGAGTTATCCAAATTTTTGGCAAGTGCGATCAGTGCAAGATCGGCTTCAGTGCTTTGAAACCCATATTTTGTCGGTGTTTTAACGATATCTAAAGTGCGTCGTCGCAGTTCATCGCGCATCCCCTTGGGTAATGCCTCATAGTTCGCCACCGCCGCAGCAATCTCGTCTCCAATATTCTCTACGATTTGTCGAACGAAGTACTCCAATCTGCCGCACAGATACAAGACCATCGAGCCAGACATGATAGGCAGATCGGTTCTCAAATTTGGTGCAGACTCTTTAAGAACCATGGCCTCCTTCCAGGCTATGGTCTCAGTAACTATCTCTAATGGCGGAGTGCTTGCTCCGAAAGTCCGAAAGTTTTTGATGAGAGATAGAAGGTCACGAACGCGATTCAGGTCCGACTTGAAGTCATCAAGGATTGCGGTAAGACCGCTCATCGCATCCCCGCTCGCAATATTTTGCCGGCTAGACTGACTCGTTCATGGACGGCATCTATCGTGTTGCCTCGTCCAACGAGTATGTCGTAAGTGCTCTCATCGCTGAGCGCCCTATTAAGTGCTTCTCTGATCTCTGATGTACGCGCCTCGACGTCAAGAGTCGGATTAGTGCTCAGTGCGATCATTAGCGCGTCGTACAACGGCCTACTGGGACGCCTAATTTTCGGCAGAATAAAAGGCTCTCCATCAAAGACGTTCAGCAGCCTTTTCAGCGATGATCTAAAGTCCTCCCTCATTTGCACGACTTCGGCGTCGGAGATGAGCGCGTTCTCTTCCATGAATCGGTCGAGGATGCGGCGGAGGGAACCTTGCTTCCCTTTCTGTACTGCGTCCCGAAGAGCAAAGAACCTTAGGACCAGTTCTGCATCTGCCAGGGATGAGAAGAGAGGGTTCTTTAGTAGTGCAATCGGAGGATTAGACTCCTCCCCTTCTGTATATGGAGGGAGCCTCCACGCTCGTGTAAAAGGCTCAATTCTGGCCAATTCTATAAGCGTTTGATTGAGCGGACCAGGATAGAGGGCGTTCCGCAATTCTTGTGGATTTAGCTTTATTCCACCGGTGTTTAGACGGTCGAATAGTACCCGTCGTACATCTAGGTCGCCTTGGGAATTGTTCTGTGTCTCCGCGAGCAAGACGACGGCAGAAAGACTCCTGCGAAGAAGGCCTTTTTGTAGGATGCTAGGCAGAGCAGAAAACTTCTTCCTGTTCAATTCGGGCCAATACTCCAGCCCGTTAAGCGCAAATTCATCTGCGAGGAAGCCGTGTATTGACTCCAGTCTCTGGCGCCCATCAATCACTTCGTATTCGTTATAGTCGCGCTCGAAGAGGAAGATTGGCGGCACTGGGATGTTTAGCAGAAAGGATTCTATAAGGAGCGACTTTTTCTTTGTGTTCCACCGTAGCCGACGCTGATAGCCTGGTGCTATGTCGATAATTTCACGCCCTGGGCGGAGGGCGTGCTTCAAATAGTCGAGTTGGTAGTCTTTTGTCTCCCGGACAACGCGCAACTGGCTGCGTGCGTACTTTTCTGCAGGATCCAGCATAGCGCCGATATTTATAGCATGTTCGGCCGATTCCTCCTCTTCGTACCACTCGTCTACTTCGCTCTGCGCGATCAGCTCGTTAGGGGTCATGGCTTGGATCCTACGAAGTGGACGTCGGGAGGAACAGCCCCTGTCGTTCAGTGCAGGCTGACCCGAGGCCGCGAGCATTTACGGTCAGGTCTTGCCCTCAGCACCCTTGGTCGGAGTTCCCTCGTCGCGCGTCATGGGGATTTGGCAGACCTCATGCGTGTGGAGCGACGCCGGCCGCGACCGGCCGAAGAGCCGCAGCGTGGCCAGCAGCCCAACGCGCGGCAGGCCATCGCAGGCGGGCTGCCCTTGATAGGTGTACGGATAAGTTACTTGCGATCTTGGTTGGGGCCTGTCCGTCTCAGGTGATGCTGGGCATAGCGACTTCGCTGATGTTGTACACCTGTCCAGTGACGCCGGGTTGTACAGAGATACGCATGAACCATCGTCGCGTCTTAATGGAGAAGCTCCGGTCGGCGGCTTGAGAGCGCACTACGAGCTGTAACGAACCGCTCGCGGAACTCCTTGGCCAACTCCTCGCCCCGATACCGGCGACGAAGGACGCGGTCGAGGTCTCCTGCCCGATTGACCAGGTCGGTGAGGGACTTACGTTCTATGTCGAACGCCGCAAGGCCCTGCTCGATGGCGGCGTTGAGGTTGCCTCTTCTGGCGTGGATGATGGCGAGGTCGATGTGGGCATCGGTACGCGCATGGGGGCGTTGCTGGTGCCGTCGGGGCGTGTGTGGATCTGGATGGTTTCGGTGGCGTGTTCTTCGGCGCGGTCGTTGTCTTCGAGCCAGGTGTAGGCGGTGGCGGCGTAGAAGAGCCATTTGGCGTGGTCGAAGACGAAGTGGTGGTCGGGGTTGGTGGGGATGGGGAGTTTGGCGAGGGTGTCGGCTCCCCTGGTTAGGGCTTTGTCGGCTTCGCGGCGGTCGCCGATGCGGGCCAGGCCACGGGCTTCTTGCAGGGTGAGTTGGACCATGGCGCTGGTGTGGCCGGCGACGGCTTGGCCCATGCGAGCGGCGGTGACGACGTCTTCGTAGCGGCCTTCGACGAGGGCGAACCAGGCTGACATCTCGTAGGCCCACGCCATGAGTTCGCCGTGGCCGACTTGGCGACCCATCTCGTAGGCGGCGCGGCGGGCGGTTTCGGCTTCTTCGCGTTCGCCGAGGTCGTAGTGGATGCAGCCGAGCAGGGCGGTGAGCCAGCCGGTTATGACCAGGAGTTCGCGGTGCTGGTCGAGGGTGATGCGGCCGCTGAGTAGTCGGGTGATCTGGGCGAGGCGTTTTTGGGTGCGGTCGCGCAGGGTGGCGGCGGGGACGACGGGGTAGGCGCGGCAGAGCAGGTCGACGGCCTCGGCCAGCGCTTCGAGGGTGCCGTTGCCGACGTCGGATGCCTGGAGTTGCTGGGCGAGTTCCATGGTGCCGTACAGGTCGGCTTCGGCCCGCAGGGCGTCGACCGGTGCGATGGTCGCCGCTTCGATGAGTTGTCCTTGGCCGCGGCGGTTCTGACGGAAACCGAGGTCTTGGGGTTGCAGGCCGGTGAGTTGGGTGAGGGCGAGCCGGTAGGCGGATTGGGGCCAGGAGACTTCGCCGGCTTCCCAGCGGCGGATGCGTTCCTCGTCGCAGGTCAGGCGGTCGGTGATGCCGATGGGTGTCCTGTTCACCTTGTCGGCCATTTCGGCGCGGGTGAGGTGGTGCTGGTTGCGCCAGGCTCTGAGCTGCACGTTTGGAATGTTGTCGGGCATCTGGTGCCTTCCTCCCGGCTGGGGGCTCAAGAGGGGGACTGTTGGGGGACCGTTAAGGGGTCCTGTCGTCGCTGCTTTGCCGGTGGACTTGTCATCAAGCACCCGGTGCGGTTCAGTGGGTGTTCGTCGGGTTTGGCGGCGCCTACTTTTCCTGGCAGTCGGCCGAGCGGCGCCACCCGGTCGCCGACATGGAGGGTGGCGCGGCGGTGTTGGCGGAGTACGCCGGCCGGGGCTGATGGAATCTGGTGAGAAAAACGCGGGTGATACGACCTATAGATGCCAAATCATGCATGAATCCACCGGAACCGTCATGCCTTTGGATGCCTGCGGATGAGGGTCGGTGGCCTGGGTGGGAACGGGCCCTGTCTCACCGAGAATTTGGAATCCTTGTACAAGGCGTTCACTGATCGTATATGTCTTGGTACGTCCATGGAATACGCGGCATCTTCCCGGCGGTCTAGGCGGGTGTGGCCGTCCTGTGTGGGGGGTTGTGCATGAAAGCGGCGACGGAGCCGCTGCGGGAGACGATGCTGCGCCGGTTGACGCAGAATCTCGCCCCAGACGCGTTGGTGCTGTGCGCCGAAGGCGATGACCGGCCCGACCTCATCGTCGTCGATCGCACCTATGGGTTGGTGACCATCGACATTGACCTGTCCGGGCACGATCCGGCGGCGCGTGAGCCGTTCTCCCGGCTGAATCGAAAGATCTCGGATCTGCGACTGGAAGTGCCGATCCTGGAGCGGTTCCGGCCACACCGCCTCGTCCTCTTCGGTGCCTGTTCCGAACCGCTCGCCGCGCCGTCACCGGGCGGGCCGCCACGTGCGCTCGGTCTCGCGGACGTAGAAGATGGAGAATGGCTGGCCCGGCTGGAACCGCGTCCACCCGAATTGGACGATCTGACGTCGCTGCGTTTCGCACTGGCACCCACCCTGACCTTTAACGTTCGCTCCCGCCGGGGTGCATTCGATCCAGGACGGGGGGAGCGGCATCGGCGGCGGATCGAGCTGGACGCCCAGCAGGCCGCTGCCGCCACGATCCCGGTGGACGACGTGCTTCTGCTCTCCGGTCCACCGGGTAGCGGCAAGACGCTAGTGCTCGCCGGGCGAGCACGGCACCTGGCCACCCAGCATCCTGGCTGGCGCATCGTGCTCCTGTGCTATAACAACGCGCTGGTGCCGTACCTGCGCCGCCTCGTCGAAGACCACCCGAATGTCGAGGTTACGACGTTTGGGAAGTTCTCCCATGCCATGAGGCATCGGATCGCCCTCAACGACCCGGATCAGGCTGATCAAGATGTGGCCGCAGCACTGGCGAAAGGCATCGCTCACACCGTGGACGCCCTGCTCATCGACGAATCCCAGGACTTCCACGAAGCTTGGATCAGGTTCGCGCTGGCGACCGTGAGACCAGGCCGCGGCGGTGCTGTTCTCGCCGGTGACCAGAGACAGGCCCTCTACCGAGACGCGGACCGCCCTCCGGCGCTCACCGGCCGGCGGGTAACGCAACTACGGCTTGGACGTCCCTATCGCAGCACCCGGCAGATCCTCCAGGCGGCGTCCACCATGCAACCGGATGCCGAGCCGGCGGCAGACGACGCGGTTCTGGACGGTGAGCCGGTCGAACTGATCTGGGCGGAGAGCTGGAACGAGCAGGCCACCGCCGTGGCGTGGGAGATTCGTCGCATGCTCGACCACGGCGAGCGGGAACCGCAGGACATCGCTGTCCTCATCACCCAGTGGCGAGGATCGCTCGGACGCCTGCGGGCAGCCCTTCACGAGGCCGAGGTTCCTTACCTCGTCGTTACCCGCAGCAATGCCGCGACCTTTGATCCATGCACTCCGGATGTGAAGATCATGACGGTGCACTCGGCCAAAGGCTACGAGTTCGACGTGGTTGTGTTGTTCGGTCTGGAGACCCTGCCCAGCCCTTCCGGCGACGACCCTGAACGCGATCGGCAGGCGGTTCAGCACGGCAAGGTCGGCTTCGTCGGGATGACCCGGGCCCGTGACCAGCTCCTCGTGACCTACACCCGGGACAGCCCGTATCTCGGCCGACTCCATGGCTGCGCAGGAGTCCATTCATCGACTTGGCCCGATGACCATGAGGTGTGAGTGTGGCTGAATTGACAGTGATGGGGGAGTACCAGGGCCCCGGCGAGCGCAAGACCGCCGAAAGCCTTGCCCGTGACCTCCCCGGCTCCTGGCATGTGATCGCCGGTCGCAAGCTGAGCGGTCCCCGTCGCGACGACCTCGATCTCGTGGTGATCGGAGACCACGCAATCTTCGTCCTGGACGAGAAGGCCTGGGGGCCGCGCATCGAACTCGGAGATCAGTTTTGGCGGGTCAAGGGGGAGGAACGTCGGAATCCGCTGGACCGTGCCAACCATCTGGCACGAGTACTCGCAGGTCAGCTCCGCACCCGGGTGCCTGGCTACGGATCGAAGGTCCGCGGCCGTCCTGTCATCGCTGGTATCGTCCTGTCGCACGGCACCGTCGAGCTGGTGGCCGGCCCGACCTACGCCGACGGGGATGCGGTCGTTAGGCTCGCCGACGCCGCGTCGTGGCTGCGGGACCAGGACGATGCATGCGGAACTGGACTGCAGGCAGTGCGGGACGAGACAATCGCCTTCCTCCTCGGCCTGCCTGGACGTGAGCCGAAGCCTGAGCGCATCGGGCCGTACCAGGTGATGGGTGAGATCGAGCCCATTGAAACGGCCCGCTGCTTCCACGCCAAGGACGGCGATCGAACGGTGATCCTCCGGTGCTACCCGATGCACGGATGGGGGCCCGATGCATCACCGCAGGGGATCATGGAGCGAGAGCGCCTGGCCCTCGACCGGCTGGAGGAGCGCGACCGCGCCTGGCAGATCCACCCCAGCTTCGAGTATGAGGCACGGCAATGGATCGTCGTGCCTGTCGTCCCGGCGCGCGGTAAGAGCCTGGCCACCTCGCTGCGGATCGATGACCCCGTTAGGGAGGACGGTCGGCTGCCGCAGCAGGTGGCGATCGACGTGGTGACCGACGCCCTCCGAGGCCTGTCCGAAGTACACGAAGCGGGGCTGGTGCACCGCGGGCTCTACCCCCGCCGCATCTTCCTCGGCCGCGGTCTGCGAGTGAAGTTCAGTGACTTCTACCTGGCCCGAGTGGAGGGGGAACGTACCATCGCTCCCCAGATGAGTGCCGACGCCGATCCCGGCGTGCCGTATCGCGCGCCGGAGTGCCGCGCCAGCATCGCGAACGCGACACCGGCCTCGGACGTCTACTCCCTAGCGCTCGCGCTCAGTGGCTGGGTGCTCGGTGACCTGGCTGCCGAACCCCAGGTAGAGGCGGTGCGCAGGGCCATTGCACGAACTCTCATCGTCGGTCCCGTCCTAGCGGACTGCCTTGCTGACGATCCCCGCGAACGTCCAGACGCCGCCACGGCGGTCACACGGATTGGGCAGATCGTCGAGGCGATGAACAAGGAGCGGGTTACGGTGGGGAAAGCTGATGCCGCGGAAGAGTTTCGGGTCGGCGGCGTCGTCGCCGGCCGGTACCAGATCAAAGAGAGCCTGGGGCAGGGCGGCTTCGCGCACACTTGGCGGGCATGGGACACCTCCGCCGAGGCTGACCGGGTCATCAAGCAGTTCCATGACGACGCCGCCGCCTCTCATGCTAAGCAGGAGTACAAGGCCGCGGATCGCATCCGGCATGACCACTGTGCCCGGGTATACGACATCAGCCGCGAGAAGCCGGACTACCTGGTACTGGAGTACATCCCTGGCGACAACCTGAGGAACTTCGCCGCCGCTGGCTCGCCGAACCCGGAGCGGTATCGGACGATCGCCTTGGACGTTCTGTCCGCCCTCGCTCACCTGCACGCCCGCAACCTCGTTCATCGTGATGTCACCCCCACTAATGTGATCATCACTCCGGAGGCTCGCGCCAAGCTCATCGACTTTGGAGTCGCGGGCCGCCCTCAGGCGACCACCGTGGTTGGCACACCGCCGTTCATGGCCCCGGAACTGCGCGCTGCCCAAGGCGCCACTGCACAGAGTGATATTTACGGGTTCGCGGTCACGATGATCTACACGATGCTGGGGCGCCTCCCCTACGCCGGGGACCCTGCTCGCGGCGACGACGACCGGGAACGGCTGCTCCCGCCTACCGACGATGAACGCCAGGCTTGGGGACCGCTCGGCGAGGCAATGTTGAACGTACTCTTCACCGCTGCCCACGCCGACCCGGCCATGCGTCCTGCGTCTGCAGAAGAGCTGGCGGCCGAGCTGCGACTGCTCGACGAGATCGTCGCGCCGAAGGGGGAACGTCTGGTCAACCCGGTGGTGGACAACCTGCGTGGTCTCTACCGGGCCAGTAGCGTGGGTAACAGCGGTAATCGCGGCCTGGACGACGATTTCGCGCACCTGACCTATGTGCCGACCCTGTTGGATACCGAGCTACTGCCCGCGATCGCTCGGGGTGAGCTGCGCCTGGTGCTGTTAACCGGTAACCCCGGTGACGGCAAGACGTCGTTCCTGGTGAAGACCAGCGAAAAACTCCGCCAGGATGGTGCACAGATCATCAATGAGAACACTGCCGGATGGCGGATGAACCTGAATGGTCACACGTTCGTGGCCGTCTACGACGCCAGCGAGTCGCACGATGGGAAATCCTCCGATGATCTGATGCGCGAGGCGCTGGACCCGGCTCCGGAAGAGGACCCGCAGCGGCGCACCGTCCTGCTCGCGATCAATGATGGGCGGCTGCTGCAGTTCTTCACCGACTATGAGGACCTGTACGAGGACGAGGCTCGCGAGGTTCTCGGCCAGATGTCGGGGAAGCCGGTCGGCGATGAGACGATCGCGCTGGTGGACCTGAAGCGGCGCACCCTGGCCCGCAGGCCCGGCGACGCCCCCAGCCTTGCCGGTCGCATCTTGGACAGCTTCACTCAGCCGGAGCAGTGGAAGCGGTGTGAGACTTGCCTGTCCCGGGACATCTGCCCCATGGTGCGGAACGCCACCGAGCTGCGCGGCCCGGCGCGGGAGGCTGTCGAGGAGCTCGTCGCCACTTCGCATTTGCGGCGCCAACGCCGCGCCACGTTCCGGGACGTGCGCTCGGCCCTGGCCTGGCTGATCACGGGCGACCGGTCCTGCGACGACGTGCACCAGGCCCGCGAAAGGGGGATGGACCTGCGCCGGGCCGGTGGCGCCCTTGTCGAGGACCTGGCCTTCGACTCCCGCTCGGCTGACTACCTGGTGCGGGAGTGGGCCGACCTCGACCCAGCGAACACTGCGGCACCGGATGTCGAGCGGGCCGCCCGCGCCGACCGGTCCATGGTGGTCGCCCCGACGGCCTTCGATGACCGGGACCGTGAGCGAGTCCAGCGGCGGCTCTTCTTCGGCCTTTGGAGCTCTGGTGGGTTGGGACGCGATACTGTCCGCGTCTATAGGCATCTCGGCGAGTTCGAGGAGGCCTTGCTCGGTTCCGGTAAACGGCCCGAGGAGATCCGTGGTCGGGTCCTGCTAGGACTAAGCAGACTGCTGGGCGCGCCAGGTTACCGGGGCGGTGACCTGGCCGTGGCCGACCAGGGGGCTGGCGGTACGTGGGCGGTGCTCAAGGAGATTCCGGCCACGGAGTTCTCACTCGAACGGGTGGAGCACCCTTCTCAATACGTCGAATGGCGTCCGGATGCACTCCGGCTCGATCACGTCAGCAGGCACTCCCTCACCCTCACCTTGGACACCTTCGAGCTGGTGATACGGGCCGCTGACGGGGAGCTGATCGGGGACAGCGCGGCCGACTCCGTCCGCCAGGAGGTCGAGACGTTCGCCGCCGCGCTACGGCGGAGCCCGGCCAATGCCGTCAGCATCGTCAACCCCGCGGGGACGGCACGGCGTGCGATGACCGTCGACCGGCGCATCGTCTTGGAGCAAGCATGACCATCGTCATCCCAAAGCAGCTGCGCAGTCTTGAATTCACCGAGCTGACGCTGGTGGAGCTCAATGACATTGACGTGGACCGCCTGTTACCACACCTGTGGGAGCTGGTGGTCAAACAGGGCCGGATGTCGTCGGCGCCGAAGGACGCCGACAACTACGGCCGCTACCTCGCCGCGCTCGCGGGCAACGAACGCCTGGAGGGGTTTGACAACGAGCACGGCATGAAGGTGCTCGACGGATGGCTGCGCTCGTCCATCGTGCGGATCGGTGCCAAGGGGCGGGCTCGGTCGGGCACGCAGATGGACTACATCCAGCCGCTGACCATCGCCAGCTACCGTGCGGGCCTCCCCAAAAACCGACGCCATCGCCATGCGCACACTTTGATCTACCACTTGCTCATTGAGCGGCTGAAGCTGCTTGGCGTCGAGGCTCCGGAGAAGAACCTCCGATACGCACTTGAGAAGGCGGTCGGAGCCGGAGTAAAGATCGGCGTCGACGGTCAGTGGGTACCGGAGTACGACGGCCAGACCGACATCGACATCAACGCCCTGCTGTCGCTGTACTTCCTGGAGGAGTTCACCTCGCTCGGCGCGCGGGAGGCCACCTATGGATTTCGCAGCAGCGTCGTGCCCGGAGCCACCCGTGGGCTGGCCAGTGACCTGCTGGACTACCTCGTCGCCTATGGGGGCCAACTGGCTCCGTCGGCCTTCGTCGACCGGTTCGCGGCGCTGATCTCGCTGCGGCTGTTCCAGTTGCCGCTGCGCGTCGCCCGGGCGACGCGGCATGTCCTCAACACCGGAAAGCAATCCGAGGACATGAGGGATGACGCCGATGTCGCCAACCCTCTGGAACTGTACTGCGACTTCACTCGGGTACGCGGGTCGGCATCGGACGAGCTGGCCCGTCAGTGCGTGCTGCGAGACCTGGAGATCATGAGCGGCTTCATGCCCGACCGCCTCTTGCTGCGTTCTTTGCGTGAAGCGGCTTTGTCGACCCTTCGGAAGCGCGGCGAAGAGATCAGAAACCTACCGATGCCAGAAAGCTTGGTGGCCATGGTCGGCCTCCGGGAGGACATACAGATCAACACCTACGCGGACATCAGGATTGGAGAGATCGAGGCGGAGACGGAGAAGAACGGCACCGATGAGGACCTGGAGTTCATCGCCTCGGTGAGGGACTCCGAAGCGCTTTCCATCGAGCAGCTCACCACCCTGTTGGTCGAAGGATTGTCTCGCACGGCTCTGAAGAACCAGGTCGGGTGGTTCTCGTCCACTGGCGGTATCAAGAAGCCGTACGGGCTGATCACCGGTTCGCCGAACTCCCGCCGATCGTGGCGGTACGCGCCGTCGGACGACCTGATGTACGCCCTTCTCCTGGTCTGTTTCACCGAAGCCCAGGGTTCCGAGGTCCGCCTTCGAGGCAGGATGCCCATCGTGAAACTGCTGGAGGTTCTACGCGACCGGTTCGGCATTCTCATCGACCGTCCGCCGGCCGCCTTCGACAGCGCGGACAACCGCGCCGCGGCTGCAGCGAATCTCGAAGCGTTCAAACGCCGGCTTCGGCTGCTCGGCTGCTTCGACGGCCTGAGTGACGACTTCTCCGCCCAGTACGTTCGCAACCCCTTGGAGACAGAGTGAACGCAGAGCTGCCGCGGACGTTGATTGACCGCATCGCGAGCCACCTGGGGAGCCGCCTGGCGCAGCGGCAGCCGGGACACTGCGTCCGGGTCGACGACTTGTCCACCGTGGACGCTCATGCCGTTGCCGAAGAGGTAGAACGCCATCGCATCGAATGCCAGGTTCACGTGCTCTCGCATCTCGAGCCGCGGCACCCGCTGGAGATCGGAGCCGACCGGGCGATCGAACTGCGCAACCGCAAGGGCCATCCGCTGCTGCTGCTCGTTCCGGCAGGGGCGGGCCATGCGGCCAGTTCGCTGGACAACTCCTTCGAACCACTGCCGCTGATCACCTTGCTCACGACGGTCAGTGAGGCCCTCGAGAAGGAACTGTCGGCGACCGCCGTGGCCGCGCTGGTCAACGAGGTCAAGCGGGTTCTCGGGCGCACTCGCCAGGTTGAGACGTGGGCCCGCTTCCTTGGCGCGGTCGCGGCGGACCCGAGTGTCCACACGGTCGGCCGTGAGCTGTGGCAGGTCGGGCTTGTCCCCGATCTGGGGGACGACGGAACCCAGGCACGGCTGCGGCGCAACGCGAAGGCGATCGCGGCAATTGCCCGGCCAGCGCGGCCGACCGCACGGGTCGTCGACCGTCTGGCCGAGGGACAGGTAAAGGCCGGCTCGTTCCGGCAGGAACTGTTGGCGTTTCTCGAACGGCAGCCAGCCGGAATGTTGGCCAACCCGGTTACGTGGGGCCGTGAGATCAAGGAACGTCATGCAGGGAGGCTGACGTTTGAGCGGTGGCCGCTTACCGAGGTCCAGCAGGCCGGCTTGGAGAAGATCAAGGTCGCTCCGTTCCGCCGGGACGACGGTAAGGTCGATCCGCAGTGCAAGCTCCGACTGTCGGACGATGACGGTCAGCTGTACTGCGACGTCGCACCTGACCAGCCCGGCAAGGTGACCGTCAAGTGGGCGACCGAGCCGTCCAAGACGACCTCGGTCGCGTCATGGCGGGTGGAGATGCTGCCTCCGTCCGACCTCCGTACGGCTGATACTCCTCCGGTGGCCACCACGAAGGTGAAGGGCGACATGCGGCGGGCGACGCTGCGAGTGGACCTCGGAGAGGACGACCTCGCCACGGGCACGCTGTTTGTGATCCGTGTCCGTGCACAGGACGCCGACGGCAACGACCTCAACCTGCACGATGAGAAGGCGGCGGCCGAAAGCGACCAATTCGAGGTCAGACTGCACGAGCATATGCCCCCGTCCGTCCCGCGCGCGGCGGGTGCTGCTTCCCTCCCTGAGGCGGTGCTCACCATCGCGATCGACACTGGCGGAGACGTGACCGAGGACACTCCGGCCTGGGACGTCGCCCGTCAGGTGTTCGACCTCCGGGTCGGCAGCCGTCGCGCTCAGATCAAGGCTTCGCGGGTGATCGTCGAGCTCCAGCGCCGGATGCTCAAGTCCCCCGACATGTTCGCCTTCGACGTCCACTCTCCGCTCGGCGAGCCGATCGACCCGGCCGAGGCGGAGCAGCGCCTGCTGGAAATCCCGCAGACCCTGGCCGATCGCCGCCGGAAGCTGCTCACCACCCTCGAGGCGCGCACACCCCGGGATGTGGTCGAGATGCTGAGCTGGGACGACGAAATTCGCGACCAGGCACGAAGCTATGTGCAGAGCTACCGCCGGATGCTGGACAATGCCTCACCGCAGACGCGTCTCGCACTCCTGGAGATGGACACGCTGGCGGTCCGGGTCGGAACCGCGACTGACGAGGTGCGGGGGCTCGTCCTGCTACCCACCCACCCACTACGCCTGGCTTGGGTGGCGGCGCACGACCAGTTGCTGCGCGAATGGGTCGGCGAGGTCACCCAGGAAGGGAAACGTAAGTCGAACCGGGCTGGGCGGGTCGATCAGGCGATGGTGTCCCGACTGTCGCCCTCGAACATGCCGTTCGTCATGGTCGATCGCGACGGGAAGGCGCTCGTCTACACCGAGGAACTGACTCACGGAACGGCCCTCTACCTGCCTCCGGACGTCAAGGAACCACAGTCCGCCTCGGATGTCATCTGCGGGGCGATCGAGATCACCCGTGACAACGTGGACCTGTCTGTCTCCGCCCGGGCGCTCGGTGACCGCATCCGCAGTTACCGGGATGCTCACCCCGGCGCCGGAACACTGCGGATCATGGCAGTCAACCCAGGTGCGGGGGCGGTGCTGCGCAGGGCCCTGCAACCGCTCGTTTTGCCTGATGAAGCACCTGAACAGGACGGCCCACCGCCGCACGATCCACAGCGCCTTGAACTAATCGCCTACAGCGACAGGCTTTCCTACACTGACCCGGTCGCGGACCTGCGTGAGTTGCAGCGGTCTGTCGCATCAGCAGAGATCCGGCGCACCGCCACCCACCTGGTGCCTTCGATGGGTTTGTCTGCCCGCGACCTGGGCCGCCTGGCCGAGGACTGCGAGGGACACCACCTTGCCCTGGTGCAGGACATGGCTCGTGGCCAAATTACCGACCCGGCAGCCGAGGTCGGCCCATGGACCACGACCTTCCAAGATCTGCTCACTCCGCTGCGTTCCGAGCGCGCGCCTGATGGCTCCGCCACGTGGTTCGTGACGCCGGCGCTGAAGCCTCGCGGTGCCGGTCGGCTGGAGGCCGACATTGTGGGGGCGCATCGTGCCCACCAGGCCGCCGTTGCCGCCCACCTGGGCCTGCGGACAGCCGTACCGGCGCTGGCGATCCAGTTGGATCCGCAGGACCTGCACAGACTCCGTGCCACCCATAACCGCGCGGATTGGGTTGTCACCCTGGACCGAGGGATCGGTCCGGAGCTGTTCGAGGAGGTGACCACCGATGAACCGGACGACAGCCGTTACCTTCTCGACTACACGCCGGACTTCCTCGAAGGGCTCGGCAAGAAGCTCACCGTCACCACCGCGCATCACGGTGAAGTACGGCGCATCCTGGGCGAGGCCATGTGCGTCCTCGGCCTGGCTCAAGATGATAAGTCGGTGTCGCATGCGCTCAGCCGACTGATGCTAGTCTCCGGCAGGCTCGCGCTGCGCCTGCTCCGGGAGACCTCGTTGTCCGTTGAGGCGGTCAGTCTGGCCGCTGTCATGGCGCATCTCGAGCTTCGCGGGCAGCTCGACAGTCGGATCGTGGTGCCCATCGACGCGCATCCGGAGATCTTCGGCGTGCGGTCCGGGAATGAGGACGAACCGGCTCGGCGATGTGACCTGCTGCTCGTCAGCGTCACCCAGCGTTCGTTGCGCATCGAGTGCATCGAGGTGAAGGGACGGCGTGCGGCACAGCTGCCGGAGGCCCTGGCCGACGACATCGTCGACCAGCTTGAGAACACCGAAAGGGTGCTGCAACGCCAGTTCTTCGCCGTCGACCCGCCGCGGCTGGACGGCGCCCTGCAACGTTCTCGGCTGGCCGGGCTGCTCCATTACTACGCGGAACGGTCCGCCCGCCACGGTCTCATCGAAGCTGGTCGGCTCACTGAGCTACACCGCAACATCGACCGGATCGAGGAATCGGCCGAGCCCGCCGAGATCGGCAAGACCGGATATGTCATTTGCCCCGGCGGCGCCGCCGGTTTCCCCGCTAAGCACCGAGACGTGTCGATCAAAGTTCTGACTGCGGGTGACCTAGGCAAAGCCGGCTTCACCACGGTCGATGGTGCGGCCACTCCGCCAAGCCCGGAAACACCTTCTGACTCGTCCCAGAGCATCGACTCATCGCCGACCGCTGCCGGGGAAGCCGCCGCGGAAGAGTCGGCGAGCGATGCGTTCACTCAGGCACCCGACGGCGACAGCGCGCCTGTCATCTTCGAAACCCCCGAGCGAGACGAACCCGCTAAGCCCTGGCCCTCCACGGTCGAGGTAGAGCTGGGCAGGGATGCCGGGGGCGCACCGGTCATCTGGAACATCAGCACGAAGGGGAGCCCTCACGCCTTCGTCCTGGGCATACCAGGCCAGGGCAAGTCGGTGACCACCCGAAGGATCATTGGCGAGTTCGCCGGTCAGGGGCTGCCCTCGTTGATCGTGGACTTCCACGGCGACATGGCGGCGGCCCCTCCACCGGGCGCCCAGGTCATCGACGCCGCGGAGGGGTTGCCGTTCAGCCCTTTCGAACTGCCGTCGGCGGAGACACGCTCGCGTGCTGAGACCGCATGGGAGGTCGCCGAGATCATCGGATACGTCTGCGGTCTGGGTGAAATCCAGCGCAGCCATGTCTACGACGGGCTACGGAGTGCCTACGAGATCGCCGGGGGCGTCCCCAGCATGCAGCAGTTCGCTGCCGCAGTGGAACAAGCGGAACAGGTTGCACGTGGCCGGAACGCCCGGGACCGCATCCGGCCCCTGACTGACTTCGGCTTGTTCCTGGACGAACCATCGGACACCTTCCTGGCCTCTTGGAACAGCGGAGCGGTCGTTGACCTGAGCCGGCTCAACCTGGAGACCGTGCAGCTCGCGGCGGGGGCCTTCCTGCTTCGGAAGATTTACCGGGAAATGTTCCGCTGGGGACAGGCGGACGTCCTGCGGCTGGCCGTCATCCTGGACGAGGCCCACCGGCTGGCGAAGGATGTCACCCTACCGAAGCTGATGAAGGAAGGGCGCAAGTACGGCGTCCCCGTGGTGGTCGCCAGCCAGGGAACGGCGGACTTCCACCGGGACGTCCTCGGTAATGCTGGTACTAAGGTCATCTTCCGAACTAACTATCCGGAATCCAAGACCACAGCCGGCTTCTTGCGAGGTCGGGAAGGGCAGGACCTGAGCCAGCAGATCGAGCAGCTCGGAGTGGGCAGCGCGTACGTGTCAACCCCAGATCACGTGCGGGCCCGCAAGGTGTACATGCACCGCGACGATGGACCTGGAGGATCCCGCGATGACGCGGAAGCGCGACAAGGATGAGGCATCGGATCGCGAGCTGGTGGCCAGGCTGGCCAACCATTGGGTGACCCAGCATCATTCCTGCTTCTGCGATCCCTCGTGATCCTTGGTCCCTAGGGATCGCACCTGTTGACGCGAGAATCCTCGGAGATGCGCCGATGGTAGGCCAGGTGTTGGGACTCCGGCGTGTGTCCGTCGGCGAGCCGGATATGGGTGATTGGCTTGCCGGCGGGGACGTCGATGGCTACGAGCTGGTCGCTGATTGTGATTGCTCCACCGTCGAAGAGGACGTGGTGGTTGGGGCATAGGCAGAGGAGGTTGCCCGGCTGGTCGGGGCCGTTGTGGGGCGTGCCAAGCGGGCGGATGTGGGCGCCTTCGGCATACGGGCCTCGGCGGGTCGTAAGACGGATGCCGCAGAGCTGGCAGTGATAGTCGTGCAGGAGTTTGACCTGCTCTGCGAGCGCAGAGTCACGGATGACGCGGTTAGTCGTGACCGTGCGGCGGCTCGGTGTTGGTGTCCCTTCGCGCATGTTCAGGGCCTCGTCCGGGGCTGGCGTAATGGCGCTGGGTGGAGGGATAAGCAGGGTAGCCGCGAGCAACTCGTCGTGGTCGAGGTCACGGAAGTATTCGTCGAGGAGCCGTAGAACAACCTGGGCGCGTATGGGTGGATGGTCGGTGACGAGGTCGTGTACCCATGAGCGTAAACCGTTGAGAGGCTGGTTCTGCTGCATCCAACGCTGGGCGGCGCTCCCGCTGGCACTTGGCACGTCGTCATGGCAAGGGAGATCCCAGAGGCCGTGGTGATATAGACGGAGTACGGGGAACTCGGCATGTATGCCGTCGCCGGGATGGCCGAACTCTCGCAGGAGCGACTCGAGTGCGGGAGAGGCATCTGTCCACGGCACCACGCGATCGTAGCCGCGGGCCGCTCTGCCAAGGGCCCAGAGAAGGGTCAATGGCTGGTGCCGCTTCCGTGCGCCGGGCGAAACCGATGCGGCGGTTTTGAGTGTGAAGATCTTCTGGAGCAGGTTCTCCGGGGAGTGTCCGTCGATGACGTCGCTTGGCCGGGTGACCTCGAAGCCGAGGTTGCTCAGCGTGAGTGCGACCGTGGCGTTCCCGCCAGAGAAGTCCTTGGCTCGCAGTGGCTGGCCGTCCACGTCTCGATGTGCCACGCCGGCGATGGCCTTCGAGTCGTACCGCTTCCCGTCGTATAGGAGGAAGTAGTCGCGTGCCGGGCCGTACCCGTACACCTTGAGAAAGGCATCCCTTCCAAGCTTGTCGTACTCCTCGATGGCAGACAGGACCATCTCGCGACGAATATCGGAAAGCGCCATAAGGGAATGATAGGAGTAGCTATTGCACTAAATGCTAAACCTGATAGCGATATCATCCGGTTTATGTGCTCGTGTCCGCATATCCGGCTAATAGGGTCGAGCTAGGTCACGGCGGACAGTGGCGGCTTGCGAGCCTGGGCACTCCGCATCCATACCTCAGGCGAGCGAGATGCACTGGGCGTGGAGCACGACCCACACGGTCCCCGCGTGGACTACGGAATAAGGACGTCAAGTGGCTTGCGCATGGTAGAACGCTCGGTGTGGAGGAGCGGCGGGATCGGTTGCGGGGGTTGGGGGAGCTGTTTCGGCGGCTGCGTCGGGAGGCTGGGCTGACGGGTAAGGAGTTGGCGCAGCGGGCGCAGGTCGGGCAGCCGACGATCTCGCGGATAGAGACGGGGCAGCTTCTTCCTACGCCCGAGACCGTTGAGCGGGTTGCGGCTGCTCTGGGGCTCGGTGAGAGGGACCGCGGCGAGTTGGACGCGCTGCTGGCACGGTTGCGGGATGAGGTGTCGCGGCTGCGGGGTGGGTTGGCCGGCCAGGAGGCGGCGAATGCTGCCCGGGTTCGTTCGGCTCAGTGGATCGCGGTGTTCTCCTCGGCGATGATCCCGACGCTGTTGCAGACGGCCGAGTACGCGCGGTTGGCGTTGGCGGTCGGCCGGGATGTGGATGAGGAGGACGCGGCCAAGGCGGCGGCCGTGCGGGTTGAGGCGCAGGCGGTGCTCTTCGAGGAGAGCCGGAAATTCGCGTTCGTGCTGACGGAGGGGGCGGTGCGGACGTGGCCCGGGTCGCCATCGTTGATGCTCGCCCAGCTTGACCGGTTGGTTCAGGTGTCGACGTTGCCCCACGTTCGGCTGGGTGTGGTGCCTTGGAGGACTGAAGCGCCGGCCTTTCCGTTGCATGGCTTCACGCTCGTCGATGGAGCGGTGAGCGTGGTGGAGAGTCTGACGGGTGATCTCACGTTGACCGAGCCGGGCGAGATTGCCATGCATGAGGACGCTTTCGAGGCATTTGCGGCTGCGGCGGAGTACGGGGATGCTCTGCGGGATTTTCTGGGTGAAATCGGGGCGGACTTTCGGAAGTTGGCGGCCCAGCTAGAGAAGTAACGCATTTATGCGTCGAATTCCTTGAGGATGACCAAGTGCAGGTCATACGCTCGTGACGTGGGTGTATAGCCCTCTAGACGTTGGAGCGTATCCATGAGCGCATGGCGCATGTCCCGGTCCTTCCTCGGCACTTCCCCCTCGGTCAGGGAAGCCCGCCGATTCGTCACGACCTTCCTCGCGGGCTGGCCGATCGTGGAGTCGGCAGAACTCATCGTCAGCGAGCTGGCCGCCAACGCCGTCCGTCACACCGCCAGCGGCAGGTTCGGCGGGCAGTTTCAGGTGATGATTCACGCCCAGCATGACCGGGTGTGGCTGGGTGTCATCGACGCCGGCGCCGCGCACGGCCCCAGCGTCTTCTCTCCAGAGGACGATGAGGAGGGCGGCCGGGGATTGATGATCGTCGGCGCCCTGGCCGATACCTATGGCATCCGCGGCGACGAACGAGGTCGCGCCGTATGGGCGCTGTTGCTGGTCAATGCGGGCAAGAACGCTCCGGCCGCCCCTAGGCCGGGCTCCGAGGCGTCGCGTGCTTGATTGGCTGCCCTCCCGGTGTGAGCGTGGTCCTTGTCACGTGCAGCTCGCCGAGCGGGGTTTACGGTGAGTCCGAGGGGCGTGCCGAATCGCAGGTGGAACATAAGGGCGGTAAGCCTTCAAACCGGTGAACAGCTCAAACGCGCACTGTCTAGGGGAATAGACGACAAAGCGTCTAGGGGCCTAGACTCGGTGGAGCATCACCGAGAGGAACCGGCCGTGCCATCCAGCGAGCTTGAGCGTATCGCCGCGATCGAGGACCCGTACGTCCTGCTGCGCGCGGCCACTGAGCGGCTCAATGCCGCCCAGCAAGAGGTGACCGAGTTGGCTCGGCTGCGCCGCCGGGTGATCCAGGACCTGCACGCCCAAGGCATCTCCTACGCCCAGATCGCCGAGGCCGCCGGCCTCACCCGGGGCCGGATTCACCAGATTCGGCATACCGGCCCGGCTCCTGAAGGCGCATTCCTGGGCACCGGCACGATTACGATCGCTACACCGCTCAAGCAGGACGCGATCAAAGCGCGCCCGGTGGTGGCGATGGAGGACGTCACGGCGGGCAAGCGGCTGGAAGACCTGGCCCGTGGCTTCGGCCTGTCGGTCGAGTTGGAGCATGTTCCTCTGGGCGGCGACATCGACGTCAACCGCCCCCACCTGATCGTGATCTGCGGTCCGCGGCTGTCGCTGGTCATGGCCCAGATGTATGAATCCGATCCGGTGCTGGAGTGGGTCAAGGCGGACGACGGGCCCTGGACGATCCACGACAGCCGCACCGGCACGACGTATCGGTCTGGAGAGGACAGCGACCCCGCGACCTACGTGGATTATGCCTACCTGGGTCGGCTGGCCCGGCCGGACGGACAGGGCAACGTGCTGGTGTTCACCGGTATCCATCCGCAAGGCACCCTCGGTGTGGTGAGCCTGATCGTCTCTGAGATCAACACGCTGTGGGGTCAGGTCGGCGCTGATCGGTTCTCCACGGTGGTGGGGGTTGAGTACGACCCGGCGACCGGGGAACCGGTGAAGGTGGAGCTTGCCAGCCCGCTTTACCGGCACGAGGGGGAGTAGCGTGCGTCTCGCCTTCGCCACCGAGGCGGCTGATCCGGCTCGGCCGAACGAGGACTTCGTCGCGGCCACCCCCCAGGGCGTGGTGCTGTTGGACGGTGCGGGCACTCCTGCCGGGTCGGAGTGCGGGTGCTCTCACGGCGTGGCCTGGTATTCGCGCACGCTCGGCTCGACGCTGCTGGCGTCGATGACGCTCAGCACGGGCACCCTGGCAGAGATTCTGGGCGAGGGCATCAAGGCTGTGACCTCGATGCATGACTCCACCTGCGACCTAACCCATGCCGGCTCCCCGTCCGCCACCGTGGTCATGCTGCGCCGAACCGGTGACGTGCTCCAGTGGCTGGTGCTGGCCGACTCCGTCTTGGTCCTGGACGTCGCGGGGGCGGCCGAGCCCATGGTCATTTGCGACGACCGGGAGGCCAAGGTCGGCGCGCGTTACCGCAGCCGTATGGATGCGCTGCCCGGCGGCAGTACTGAACACGGGCAGGCGCACCGTGAGTACGTCGAGGTGATGCGGCGGCACCGCAATCGCGACGGCGGCTTCTGGGTCGCCTCGGTGGATCCGCTAGCCGCGGAACAAGCGCTGACCGGCAGCATGCCCATTCAGGACGTCCGGGCGGCCGCCTTGCTCACCGATGGGGTCTCCCGGCTGGTCGATCGGTTCGAGCTGGCCACATGGAGGGAGCTCTTGGACCTGCTCGACACCTCGGGTCCGAGTGCGTTGATCCGCAGGGTGCGGCAGTCCGAGCGCTCTGATCCGCAGGGACGTCGCTGGCCGAGAGGTAAGACCTTTGATGACGCTACGGCCGCATATGCGCCGGATCTCGTGGACGGCCTGTAAGTGACACGCCACTCTTTGTGTCCATCCCCCTAGACAACGGAGCAGTGGCCCGCTTATCTTCTTCTGCATAGCCCCCTAGACAGTTCGTCTCAGCGGCCTCGCTGTAGCTGTCTAGGGGGATGGACAGGAGTTGAAGCGATGGGTATCCGAGGTGCCATCCCGATCCGGTTCGAGGATGTGTTCTCCCACGGCTGTTTCATGGTCGGTGAGGTCGACCAGGTCAAGGACTTCGAGGCATCTACGGCCGCTAAGCCGGTCTACGCCCGCGACAAGACCACGGGCGAGTTCGTCTGGCAGGTCACCGTGATCGACTGCGACCCCGATGCTCGGGAGAAGACGGTCAAGGTCAAGATCACCTCGCCCGTTCAGCCGGTGCCTCCAGCTCCGATGCCGGGGCTGCCGTTCATTCCGGTGGAGTTCGGCCAGCTCGCCGTCACGCCGTACGTCAACGGCAACGGCCGGCTCACCTACTCGGTCAAGGCGCGTGAGATGCGCGCTCCACGCAACGTCAGCTCGACTCCCGCGGCTTCGGCTGCGGTCAAGCACGCCAACGTCTCTGGAAAGGACGCCGCCTGATGGCACGTAAGCTCGCCCACCAGGCTCACCAGTTCGCCAACTCGGTGGAGCGCTGCTACCACGGCCTGCCCAACGGACGCGGGGTGGCTGCGTGAGGGACAACCAGTACCAGCCCTACACCCACCTGCGGGCCGCGATCGACGACGGGATCACCTGCCTGGACGTCTCCTTCTACACCTCTGACCTCGCCGTCTCGGTCTTCTGTATCGACCACGAGCGAGCCTGCCTGGACATCTCCAGCGCCGATGGCCAGGTGAGCATTTCCAGCACCGGCGGCGGCCCTGTCACCCGGGCCGACATCGCTTTGGCCCGTGAGCTCGCCCACGGGGCGGCGCGTTACCTGTCGGAGTGCGAGCGGCTGTACGCCAAGCGCCACCTGCCCCCGGCCGCCCGCGCCGAGGCCTGACATGTGGTGGGGCCGCTGGAACTGGTACTTCCGGCGGCCCCTGATCTCCCTGGACACAACATCAAGAGAGGGCTCAAGCCTAATGTTCAAAAAGCTCCCCGGCGACGAGGCATCACGCCTGGTCTCCACTACGCCGGATACCGCTGTCGTCTTCCGCCCGGCTGTCGTCCAGACCCCGGCCATTCTGACCGTTGCCATCGCCGTCTGGCGCATACTCGCCGGTGCGCTTGCCCTGGTCTGGCGTCACCCGATCGCGCTCACCGTCACCGCCGGCCTCGGCGTCATCTGGACCCGATACGGCTACTTGCACGTCCTCGCGCTCGCGGGCCTGGCCGTCGCGGCTGGTCTCTCGTGGGCGCTGGTCGACCGGCCCTCGTTCCTGCGCCTTGTCGGCTGGCCCCTGCTGGCCTGGTGGCGGCTGGTCACGGTCTACCGGCGTCACTGGCAACCGGTAATGATCGTCTCCGGCCTCGGACGGCACCTGCGCGGGCGCGACTGCCTTCCCCGGCTGCTCGCCGTTACCTGCACACCGTGGGCGGACCTAATCACGGTGAAGATGCTGTCGGGGCAGCCTGTCACCGACTGGACCAACCGCACCGAGCATCTCGCCCACGGCTTCGGCGCCACCTCCTCCCGGATCACCGTCCAGCGCTCCGGCAGGCTCCTGCTCACCTTCCCGCGTAGCGACCCGCTCGCCGTCCCGCTCCCGGCCGTCCCCATACCGGAGACAGCCTCGGCTGGGCCGGTACAGGTCGGTAGTCAGGAGAACGGCGACCCGTGGCTGCTCAAGCTGCACGGCACCCACGTTCTGGTCGCCGGAGCCACCGGGGCAGGGAAGGGCTCGGTGATCTGGTCGGCGATCCGTGGCCTGCTGCCCGCCGTCCGCGCTGGGCTGGTGCAGGTGTGGGCGCTGGACCCCAAGCTCATGGAACTGTCCTACGGTCGCGCCATCTTCGGCGACCGCTACGCCGCCGACCCTGACGCGTGTGCCGATCTGCTGGATGCGACGGTCAAGGTCATGCAGGAGAGGGCGGGCCGGTTCGCCGGCCTCCAGCGCAATCACACCCCGACGGTGGATAACCCGTTCGTCCTGGTGGTCGTCGACGAGGTCGCCTTCCTGACCGCCTACCAATCCGACAAGCACCTTCGCCAGCGCATCACCGCTGCTCTTGCCACCTTGACGACCCAAGGTCGGGCGGTGGGCGTTGGCGTGCTGGCCGCGCTCCAGGACCCGCGCAAGGAGGTCATGAACATCCGCAACCTGTTCCCGGACAAGATCGCCCTCCGGCTCGATGAGTCCGAACAGGTCGACATGGTCCTCGGCGACGGAGCCCGAGACCGGGGAGCACTGGCCGACCTCATCTCGCCCCGCCCTGAGGCCGGGGCCGGCGTCGGATACATCCGCCTGGAGACCAGCCCCGACCGGTACGTGTTCGGGCGGCATACGTCTCCGACGCCGACATCCGGGCAATGGCTGCCCAGTTCGCCCCGGTGGGTGAGGCCGTATGACGCTGACTCACTTCCTCGACGGCCTGCGATGCGAGGTGTGCCGCTGTCTCAACGTCCTGTGGCTGGATCCGGCATGCGGGCTGGTCGAGTGCCAGGAGTGCGGACAGACCGCCGTGACGCTTCCGGCTGAGGACGGCGGTGATGACCAATGACCAACGCCAACGACCGGTCCCTGCCCCGGGCGGTGCGGATGGCAATGCCGCTGGCGCGGGATGTCGTCGAGCAGATCGCCAAGCAGTACGGCGTGTGCATCCGTCCCGTCGCACTTCAACGGCTGGACATCGCGACCGGCAAGTCCGAGATCATTGATGTTCCGTGCGGTGCGACGCTGGAGTCTAAGTGCCCCTCCTGCGCGAAGCGCAACAGGCAGCTTCGGATGGCGCAGTGCCGCGAGGGCTGGCACCTGGAAGCCGAGCCGATCAACATCCCCAATGAGGCGGACGACTACCAGCGCTGCCTCGTTGAGGTACGGGCCGACGCCCAGGTGTGGCGAGATCAGGCCGAAGCCGCAGGGCGGTCCACCGACGAGTTGGACGCCGCCATCGCCGAGTTGGACGAGGAGATCAACAACGCCGGGATGCGCGGCAACGTCCTCGGCCGGACGACGGCCAAGCGGTGCCGGTCCACCAAGCGGCGCCAGGACGCCCCCGACCTGCCCAGGCGCAAGATGAGCGCCTCGACCCTCGGCCGGGTGTTCCACGCGCCCGACGGCAAGATCTTCCGGCCGTCGATGTTCCTTACCCTCACCCTGCCGTCGTACGGGCGGATCAAGGACGGCGTCCCCATCAACCCGAACACCTATGACTACGTCCGAGCTGCTCGGGATGCACTGCACTTCTCCAAGTTGGTGGGCCGGTTCGTGCAGAACCTTCGCCGGGTGGCCGGCTTCGATGTGCAGTACTTCGCCGCTGTCGAACCGCAGAAGCGGCTTGCCCCGCATCTGCACATGGCCGTCCGCGGGACGCTGCCGCGTGCGGAGATCAAGCAAATCGCCGCGGCGACCTACCACTAGGTGTGGTGGCCGGCGATCGACGAAGTGAGGTACCAGGGTGATCACCTACCGGTCTGGTCCGATGGCGTCGGTTACCTCGACCCGACGACCGGTGAGGTCCTGCCGACCTGGGACGAAGCCCTCGACCGGCTTGACGCCAATGAAGAGGCGGACCCGCTGCATGTGGTCCGCTTCGGCACTCAAGTTGACGTACAAGGCGTGCTCGCCGGGACCCAGGACGCAGACCAGTGCATTCGCTACCTGTCCAAGTACCTCACCAAGTCCATCGGCGACACCCTTGACGCTGACAACCAGGCTCAGCGGCTTCACGCCGAACGCCTAGCGGATGCGCTGCGGTTGGAGCCGTGCTCGCCGACCTGCCCGAACTGGCTGCGGTACGGCGTCCAGCCCAAGAGCGCCAAGGCGGGCATGGCTCCGGGACGGTGCCGAGGCAAGGCGCACAAGCCCGAGCACCTCGGCTACGCGGGTCGGCGGGTCCTGGTCTCTCGGAAGTGGTCGAACAAGACGCTGGCCGAGCACAAGCAGGACCGGCGTACCTGGGTGCTGGAGGCCCTCGGCGTTGCAGACGAGCCGGTCGACCCGCACCGCTATGTCTGGCGTCCCGTCCCGCATGGCGATGCCAATGTGCCTCCGCTGGCCCTACGGCTGCTGCGGTCGGTTCATGAGCGGCAGCGGTGGCGCAACCACATGAACCAACTCCAGGCGCAAGGAGACGGACACGATCTTTCGGCAACCGAGGGGAAAGCTGCATGAGCAAGCGTGACGAGCTGATGACCGTTCCCGAAATCCTCACCGAGCTGGGCGGGGTCTCCCTCCGCACCTTCTACCGCTGGCGGGAGATCGGCAAGGCGCCGAAAGGCTTCAAGCTGCCCAACGGCGAGATCCGGGTCTACCGGAGCGACTTCGAGGCCTGGCTGGAGACGCTGCGGGAAGCCGCATGACGACCAGCTATGACGTGAAGTTCTGGGACATCCGCCGGAACAAGTCCAGTAAGACCGCGTCGTACGAGGTGCGCTGGAAGGTTGGCGGCCGGGAGAAGTCCAAAACTCTTCGTACCAAGGCTCTGGCCGAGAACTTTCTCTCGGACCTGCGGCAGGCGGCTCGGCGCGGAGAGGCTTTCGACGTCGAGAGCGGACTGCCCGAGTCGCTGGTCAAGGCTAAGACCGCGCGGACCTGGCTGGAGTTCGCTCAGGTGTACGTACTGGCCAAGTGGCCGCACTCGGCGGCCAAGTCGCGCGAGGGGATCACCGACACGATGACCGGCGTCACGCTCGCCTTGCTGCGAGACCGGCCGGGTAAGCCCGATCTCCGGGTTCTGCGGTGGGTTCTTCGAGGGCATGTCTTCCTGCCCGATGGTCGGCGAGGGAGCCTCGACCCTGAGCACGCCGCAGCGCTGCGCTGGCTCACCTCTGCTTCGCTGCCCATGGTCGAGCTTGAAGAGGCCAAGTGCGTGCGGGCCGTCTTGGAGGCCCTGTCGGTCACCCTCGACGGGACGCGGGCGGCTGACTCGACGTTCCGGCGTAAGCGGGCGGTCTTCCATCACGCGCTGGAGTACGCCGTTGAGCTGGGGGATCTTTCGGCAAATCCGCTGGACCGGGTGAACTGGAAGCCCGCCAAGGTCTCGGGGGAGGTCGACCGGCGGGTGGTGGTCAACCCGGCGCAGGCTCGGGAGCTCCTTGTCGCGGTGACGTACGTCGGTCGGTCGCGTGGGGCGATGCTCGCGGGGATGTTCGCCTGCATGTACTTCGCCGGCCTTCGGCCCGCCGAGGCGGCCGGGCTCCGGGAGAAGGACTGTCATCTTCCGGCAACCGGGTGGGCCTGTTGACCTTGGAGGAGACGCGTCCGGAGAGCGGACGGCGGTTCTCCGACTCGGGGAGCACCCATGATGTCCGCGGACTCAAGCAGCGACGGCGCAAGGCGATTCGGGATGTGCCCATCCCGCCAGAGCTGGTGCGCATCCTCCGCGAGCACATAGAGCAGCACGGTACCGCGGCCGATGGGCGGCTGTTCCGGACTGCTACCGGCGGTGTCTTCTCCACGACGGCGTACGCCAGTGTCTGGAAGGAAGCCCGGATGTACGCGCTCACGCCTGACCAGGTCGCGTCGCCCTTGGCTGGCAGGCCGTACGACCTGCGCCACGCGGCTGTGTCGCTCTGGCTGAACTCCGGGGTCCCGGCTCCGGATGTGGCTGAGCGAGCTGGGCACAGCGTTGACGTGCTGCTCCGCGTCTACGCCAAGTGCGTCGATGGGCAGCGCGAGATCGCTAACCAGCGGATCACCGAAGCGCTGACGGCATGAGAACGATCGATCGTCGGAAGCCCCAGAACTCATACCTATCCATGGGGATGTGCCTCCTGCCTTCAGCGTTCGCGTCGCTGGCATCGGTGATAACGCACGGCCGTTGTCAACAACAAAGTGACGATTGGGCAACGCCCAGTGCGTTCCCGAGGGGGAGTGGGCAGGGTGGTGCGCCATGACGACCCGACCCGAGTCCGCTACAAGCAGCCTCCCAACCGGTGTACTTGCGGCGCTGGGATGGCAGGGCTGCCAGGTGGTCACGGTCCGGGCGCTCAGCACGCCGCGTGTAGTGGTGTGCGAGCTGGACGAGCCGGAGCACAATAGGCGGCGGGAAGCCGGGCTGATACCCACGGCTGACGCCCTGTTGCTGCACTGCCGGGCACACGTCGATCCCTCGTTTCTCAGGCGACCATCCCCAGTGCGTATTCGTGGAGCTATCGCTGCACGAGCCTCGTGGCGGTCGGCACGAGGGAATTTAGCGGGGTTCGCCGCCTTCGGCGCCCGCGTAGCCATGCTTCCCGTGAAGGTCGCACACCGCGATGCAGTGCGAGCTGAGACCATCTATCACGGCTTTGGCCTGATAACCGTCGAGCAGCCCCATGAGGTGATTCAGGCCCCTCATTCCTACGTCGACGCCGAGCGGACCTGGGTCCATCGCCTTGTGGAGGAGCTCGTCTACGACGCCTTGCTGTCGCAGCAGACCGCTCAGCGCCGGGACTTGGGCAGCCAGGCATTCATGAAGGCGGGCGGCTCCCAGGTCAAGTGATACTCGTTTTGCATCCAGACGTACCAGCCCAGTGCGTCACTGATCGCTTGATCCCATGAGGCAGGACTCGTGACCTGCTGATGAAGATCACCCAGGATGTTAACGTTGTGCGCAGCGAGGCTGAGATCCGTGCAGGTGGCGAACCGGTCCATGGTGCGGTTTCCGCATTCTGCGCAATCGCAGCGCCACAGGCTTTCATCCACATCGTCATGACGCTGGACAAGGGCCCAGCCTTCAGCGATGCGTTCAGCGTTCATCAACGTCATCAGCCGCGGGACGATCGCGTGCCGCGGTCGCAATGCTCTGAAAGGAGGCCCTGTCCCGCTGGCCGGGTACAGATGCCGCAGCGAGGAGGTCACCCCGACCGCAGCCCATGCAGCGCCGTAAGCCATCGCCCCCAAGCCGGAGATATCAGTGCATAGCAGACTGACCGGTACCCGGGCCTGACTGAGCAAGTGTTTAAGCCCGGTGACCGCGTATTGCGTGCCGAGTGGATCGCTGCCGTACTCCAGGACGAGCGCCACTGGCACCTCGTGGTGATTCACCTCGACGATCAAATGCTTCACGCCGGGATTCGCAAGCCAGGAGAGGTGTAAGGGTAGGACGGCGCACACGTTGTCCCCGGCCCGTGTCGTCTGCTCCAAAATCGCAGCTAGAGCAGCGTGATCACCTTTTCCCACATACCCGGAATCGGTGAGAACGGTCGCCGTGTTTAGGTCCCGCTGGCCCTCGATCCAGGAAATATCGAACCTAACTGTGCCTGGTGGTCGATTCTTCCCCGCGTAACGGCGACGATCGACCAGGACCGGCCGAGTCGTTCCTCGCGCTCCGGCGGATGCGGCGGTCAGAGCGCCGGCCCCGCTCACAACGAGTCCTCCATCGTCATCATCGCCCACCGACCAGAGCTCGCCTGCCCGGTCTGCAGGGACCTGCACGAGCAGTCGGTGGGTCAGATCGAGCCCGCCACGATCGCGGTCTCCGGACTGTTGACTGACATCGGTGGTGTCCATCGTGTCTGGTCCCTCCACCCTCGCCGAAGAAGGGAACACCTCGACCCATTTCGACGGTGACCGCCAACCAGCCTGAAAGTCAAGGCAGAGTCAACTTGCTTAACCGAGAGGGAAAACGCAACTTGCGTGACCCATTCCTTGGATGGCCCCTGACGATTCGGAACTCACCAGCCCTGAGGTCAGCGATCAGGCGCTCATCCCCAATAGACAGGAGACCTCACCATGACCGCTCATCGCGGCGCCTGCTATGGGTCCCCGTTCTGGCTGAACTCCGGGGTCTCGGCGCAGAAGGTGGCGGAGAGCGGCCGGGCACAGCGTGGACGTGTTGCTCCGCGTCTACGCCAAGTGCGTCGCTGGGCGGCGAGAGATGGCCTACCAGCGGATCGCCGAGGCGCTGTCGGCGTGAGGACGATCTACCATCGGAGGGTCGCGGTCATCCCGTGGTCCTCTGTTGTTATGCCTCTGACCTGGGCAAACGTCGCTGGATTCATCCCGCGTATATCCCGTGAGGGGTGGCTGGGGGCTGCTTTGGGTGGCATCCGGCTGCGGGTGGGGGCGTTGGCCGATCAATGCAAAAGACCAGGTCAGTTGGGGTGTGACCTGGTCTGGAGGCGCGCCCTGCAGGATTCGAACCTGCGACCGTCGGATTAGAAGTCCGATGCTCTGTCCAGCTGAGCTAAGGGCGCTCTCGGATAATTGTGCATGATCTGCGGAGCGCCCGCGTACCGCTTGGTCTGTGGCGCGCCTGCCCGGGTGTGCTTCGCAATGGATTTTATGGGCTGGTGGGCGGCAGGGTCGGTGATCAGGCGTAACAGGCCGCGTACGGCGGGTGTTCTCGAAGTGTACGCATGGGTGGGGACGCGGCGGTGGGTGCTGTGACGGGTTCTGGGCGGGGGTGGGGCCGCACCGGTCGTCCGTGGGGGCTGGTCGATGTTGTTGGGCACCGTCGCTTCGGGGCGGTGGGGAGCTGAGTGTCGTCTGCCGTTGTCGCTTCGGGCGTGGTGCTGGCTGGCGTGGGCGCGTGTGGCTGGGGCTGTGGGAGGGGTGATCTTTGGGGTTATCGTGGCGTTTGTGTGTGGTTGCGGGAGAGTGCGGATTGCGGCGGTGGTGTCGTGAACACGGCTTGGGTGGTGTGGGGCGGGCTGGTCCTTGGGTCGTTCGCCGTGCTGGAGACGATCGCGCTCCTGAACCACCGCGAGGGGGACACGCTGTCGGAACGGCTCCGTGAGTGGCTGGGGATCTACCCGGTCAAGCATTGGCGTCTCGCCGCAAGCGCGGCCCTGCTGGGGATTCTGGTCTGGTTCGGCTGGCACATCGTCTTCCAGCAGTAGGTGTCGGGGTTGAGTCCCCGCTGCTTGGACGTGCGCCACGCGCCGCATAGGGCGCCTCATGCCCGCATCGCTCCCTGGGCCATGCCCGCTCGCTCCCTGGACAATCGCTCCCTGGACAAGGGTGCGCCGGATCGGCTTCTGGCGTGGTGCGGGCCCTGTCGCGTCTTCGGGCCCGTCTTCGAGTGATCGCCCCCGAGGCCGGGATTCCGATGGAAGGGCGACGTGTGGTTCGGGTGGCCATTGATCACGTGGAAGAGGTCCGCCGGTGGACCGCTGTGACGATGCGGTCCACCGGCGGGGGTTGCGCGTTGGGGGTTGGACCACCGGCAGGGGTAGCGCGTTTCGGTGTTAGATCACCGGCGGGGTAGGGCGTTTGTGGTCAGGCCACCGGGGGTGGGACGTTCGGGTTGGTCACCGGAGGTGGGGCGTTGGGGTGGGGCGTTCGGGGTTAGAAGTTCTTGGTGCGGACGGACCAGGGGGACTTGTTGGCCAGTTCGGAGAGGATGTACGAGCGGGCCGTGGCGTTGCCGTTGAGGGTCATGTCGAGGAAGTGGACTACCGCGGTCATGCCGTCGGTCCGCTGGGAGCCGGTGATGAAGCCGGTGTGGCCGGCCTGCGGGTGCTCGGCCAGTACGGCGGGCACCTGGACCAGGTCGTAGTTGGCCCGGGTGTTGTCGTAGGCGATGTCGGAGGACCCGCCGTCCATGAACAGCACCGGGCTGTGCAGCTTGTTGAGCTCCGAGCGCGAGTACCCGAAGGAGCCGTCGGCGAACAGGCCGCTGTCGAGGGAGACGACGCTCTTGACCCGCGAGTCCGCGCCGGCGATCAGGGCTTCCAGCCCGCCGCAGGAGTGGCCGGCGGTGGCCACCTTGGACAGGTCGAGGCGCTGGTAGAGCGCTGAGCCGCTGCGGGAGTTCTCCTGCTGGGCCCAGCTGATCGCGTCGGTCAGCAGCGACGGGATCGGGTTTCCGCTCGCCACGCCGTTCGACGAGCCGTCGACCGACGCGGTGTCCACCACGACGAAGCCGTGGGCCGCGATGAAGGTGAGTATCTGGACCACTTCGCTGCCGTCGGTGTGGGCGCAGGCGCCGTTGCCGAAGGCCAGCACGGGCAGGGTGCCCTCGACGGCCGACGGGTTGGACGGCCGGTACACGGTGTAGCGGTTGGTGCCGTAGGCGCCTTCACGGGTGACCGAGTAGTTGTTCTCGATGGCCGGACGGCCCGACGTCGTGGGGGTGGGCGTCGGCGTGGGGGTCACGGTCGGCGTCACCGTCGGGGTGGGAGTGGGGGTGGGGGAGCTGGTGCCGCCGCTCCAGGTCCACTTCTGGTTGTTGCCGCCGTGGCAGGTGTAGAGCTGGATGGTGGTGCCGTTGGCGGTGCCCTGTCCGGTGGCGTCCAGGCACAGT